>NZ_JAKVIN010000001.1:0-141628 GCF_022601905.1 Shinella sedimenti | reverse complement strand
GCGTGCGGTGGGCGTCTTATAGAAGGGCGTTTTCGGTTCCGCAAGCGGGAAAAAGCCGTTGTGACAAAAAAATGAAAGGCCGCCTCAACGGCGGCCTCCATGTCTTGAAAGCTGAGCGATCTCAGTTGTTTACGGCGGGGATTGCGCTACTTGCGCCGGCAGCGCCAGTTCCAGTCGCGCTCGGGGCCGATGTCGATATGGACGGACTCCGTATGGCAGTAGGTGCCCACACCACCGCGGCCGGGCATGCTGCGCAGATATTCGGCGAGTTCCCATTTGCTTACACCGGCAATCTGGATGTCGGCCGCCTCGCACCGCGTGTGCAGCGATTGCTTTGCACGGTTGACCTTCACATCGCGCAAGCCGGATGTGACGATGATGGGCTTGTCGTAATGGTGCTCGATCTTCTTGAGAACCTGCAGCAGTTCAGGCTTGAAGCAGCCGGTCTTGACCTTCTCGGTCTGCAGCCACAGGCCGTTCGGCGCGAGGCGGGCAAGGCCGGCCAGCGAGGCCACTTCCTTGAACTGCGGCGCGTCATCTTCGACTTCGTCGGATTCCGAATGATTCGTCGAGAACATCGCATTGGCGGTGGAAACGCCGGGCAGGGTTCCCAGTGACGCCTTCTGAGTCGTGCCGGCGGTGTCGCGGTTCAGCACGCGGCGCTGTTGGGTGGCAAAGCGCTCGCCGTTGAACTCGTCCTTCGACGCATCCCGCTTGTTGGCAAAGAGTGAGGCGAGGGTGACCTGCTTGCGCTTTCCGGTCTGCGTTTCCGGCACGCTGCCCACAGTGGCGGCAAGATTGTTCGTGCCTTCTTCGGCGGCAATCGCCATTTCGGCAGCGTTGAGGTTCTGCGGTTCCGCGACGAGCGCCGTGCGCGCTGTCTTCGGGATCGGACCGGTCTCCGGCAAGACAAGCGCCTGCTCGCCATCAGCCAATGGCTGCGCGGATGCGCCGACCTGCGGCATGTCCTCGACCGGCAGGCGCCCGCCCACCTCGGTCGCCTGCGCGGCGCCCGCGGCGTAGAGGCTCGTCGTTGCCGGATTGGTGCCGGTCCTCTCAGCTCCATAGGCGGTTCCCGACGGCGTCACCTGGCCGCCATTGGAATAGATGCTGGCCCTGTTCGCATCGAGCGAAGCGGGCTGCATGACGAGGCCCGCCATCTCGGCCTTCTCCGCCTGTTGACCGGTCGCGGCCGGATCGGCCGCAGCCTCGGCAGACGCCGCTGCGGCGACGACAGGCGTGGTCGTTTCCTCGCCGCTCGCGGCGACGGTGTCGTCTTTTTCCCGGGCGGTCACGTTGTCCGCACGCAAATCTGTAGAGACTGCGGAAACGCAGCCCGAGAGTGTGGCGACCGAGACGGCCAGCAGCAATCCATACCGCAGCGTCTTGAGGCCGGGCCACTTTCCTTGCATGTCCTGCAAAGGCTTTCCCCCGCTTTCGACGTTCGGGCCTCCGATCTTGCCGCCGGAAAGGCCAATTCTTCAAACAGTCGCAACCGCAGTCGAGAAAGCCTTTTGGCCAAGCTGCGGTTGCCTCGATGTTAGCGCTTCAGCCGGTGGTGTAAAGGCTGGAGCGTCAGGTGCCGTGAGCGCAAATGGGCGCAATCCGGCCGAACAAAGGCCCGAATCGCCGCGTTACGCTTGAAGAACGGCCGGAAGGACAAGAAATCCCGGCCGAATACGGCGAAACGATGGTCTGACGGTGTTACCCTTAAGGCCCGGGGTTTGCCCGGGGCTTGCGCTTGGTGCGAATTACCAATTGCCGGTATTCTGCATCGACGCCCAGGGTTCGGCCGGCGCAAGGTTTTCGCCCTTCTGCAGAATCTCGATGGAGATGCCGTCCGGCGAGCGCACGAACGCCATATGGCCATCACGCGGCGGGCGGTTGATGACGACGCCATTGTCCATCAGCTTCTGGCAGATGGCATAGATATCATCGACCTCATAGGCGAGGTGGCCGAAATTGCGCCCGCCGGCGTAATCCTCGCTGTCCCAGTTATAAGTGAGTTCAAGGCAAGGCGCAGCGTTCGCGCGCGCCGCCTCAACATCCCCGGGGGCGGCGAGGAAGATGAGAGTGAAGCGGCCCTTCTCGTTTTCGTACCGGCGAACTTCCTCAAGCCCGAAGAGCGTGCAGTAGAAGTGGAGGGACTGGTCGATGTCTTTGACGCGAACCATCGTGTGAAGATAACGCATGAAAATGTCCTCTGAACCCCGAAACAAGCGGAAGGTTATGGTTTTGTCAGCCTCAGGCAAGCCTTGAAGGCTACCAATGCAGCCGGCAAAAGTTTCAAGGGGGCTTGCGCAGTCGCATCGGGACAATGTTATTCTTATTCTCAAGAATCAGTTAACCGTAACTCATGTGACGCGTAAACGAGGGGCTGGCAGATCATGGCAGACAGGGTGTCTTCAAAGGAAATCACGGAGCGTGATGACCAGAGCAATGACGCCGTTGATCTGATCGAGATCACCGGGGTCATCAAGTGGTTCGACGTCGCCAAGGGGTTTGGCTTCATCGTGCCCGACAACGGCATGCAGGACATTCTCCTGCACGTGACTTGCCTGCGCCGTGACGGCTATCAGACCGTTCTGGAAGGTACGCGCGTCGTCGCGCTCGTCCAGAAGCGTGAGCGTGGACACCAGGCCTTCCGCATCCTGTCCATGGACCAATCGACGGCCGTGCATCCCTCGCAGATGCCACCGGTGCGCACCCATGTGCAGGTCACGCCATCGAGCGGGCTCGAGCGCGTGCTGGTAAAATGGTTCAACCGTACCAAGGGCTTCGGCTTCCTGACGCGCGGCGAGGGCACCGAAGACATCTTCATTCATATGGAGACCCTGCGTCGCTTCGGCCTGACGGAACTACGGCCGGGCCAGGTCGTGCTGGTACGCTTCGGCGATGGTGAGAAGGGCCTGATGGCGGCTGAAATCCACCCGGATCTCCCGGTTGCGGGCAACAGGCCGCATTGATGGCTGTCGGCGCGCGAATGGCAGGCCTTTCACGTCTGGCCGGGTTTTTCGCGGCATTCTTTCTCCTGATTTCCTTCAGCGTTTCGGCTGCGGAAACGTTCGATACACAGCCGCTGACCATCGTCACGCGCGACGGCCGCAGTCATGCCTTCACGGTTGAGTTGGCCGTAACGCCACGCCAGCGAGAGCAGGGCCTGATGCACCGCCGCGAGATGGCGTCGGACCACGGCATGCTCTTCGCCTTTGGCGAGACGCGGCAGGTCTTCATGTGGATGAAGAACACCTATATCCCGCTCGACATGCTGTTCATCGCGAAGGACGGCAAGATCACCGCGATCAAGGAAAACGCCGAGCCCCATTCCGAATTGATCATCGATTCCAGGGGCCCGATCGACTATGTGCTGGAACTCAACGGCGGCACGGTCAAGCGCCTCGGCATCCGCACGGGCAACCGGATCCAGAACGAACTCGTGGAATCCATGCGCAAGGCGAAATAGCGCTAGGCGAAGCAGTTCTGGAGAATTCATCCACAAGCGCACGAAAACAACCGTTTGCTGTTGCGGCAGAGAGCGGATGCGTGTATCTCCCCATCGCCGGGACGGACGGAGTGTAGCGCAGTCTGGTAGCGCATCTGGTTTGGGACCAGAGGGTCGGGAGTTCGAATCTCTCCACTCCGACCATCGGCGAAATCTTCAGAACATTGTTCTCCGTGACCTCTGCAAGCGACTTTGCCGGCAGTTCGCGGTGCCGTGTCGCAGCGCATTCACGCGCATCGACCGCATCAATATTAACCACGCATAAACCATAATTCGCGGAAGCCGCGCCGCAGTTTGACGTTCGCTCGCAATTTCGCCACGTTGCTGGCATGATTAACGCACTGTTATTTACTGAGTGGCATTGACGGTCGACTTTGCAGGGGCAGGGTTAGGCTGGCACACCGTCGGGGACAATAGCGGCGTGGGACATAAAGACATCAAGAACACCGTGAACCGATTTGGCACGGCCCTCCGGTTCATCGCGATTCCGCTCGTATGCGCGGGCCTTGCAGCCTGCGCGACAACGACGGCGCCGACCAAGAAGAAACCCCGCAGCAAGGAATTCTTTGCCGAATCCGAATATGGCGTGAAGGCAAGTCCTCGCGTCGTCGAGGAGGGGCAGGCCGTTCCCAAGGGCGGTGGCCGCTATCAGGTCGGCAAGGCCTACCAGGTGCGCGGCAAGTGGTACCAGCCAAAGGAAGAGATGGGCTACAACAAGACGGGGCTTGCCTCCTGGTATGGTTCCGCCTTCCATGGCCGCCGTACGGCCAATGGCGAGGTCTACGACAAGTACCATCTGTCCGCTGCGCATCCCACATTTCCGCTGCCCAGCTATGCGCGCGTCACGAACATGGAAAACGGTACGTCCGTCGTCGTGCGCGTCAACGATCGCGGCCCGTTCCATGAAGGGCGTGTGATCGACGTCTCCTCGAAGACGGCCGACCTGCTCGACATGAAGCGCACCGGCACGGCGAAGGTCCGGGTGCAATATGTCGGCAAGGCGCCGCTCGAGGGCAACGACATGCCCTATCTCATGGCGTCCTATGTCACGAAGGGCTCGCGGGTTCCCGCTGTCGATCCCGGCGGCCAGATTGCAACGGGCGTGATGGTCGCGTCCGCCGACAGCCGTTCGCTGCCGAGCGACGGTTCCGGCACGCTTTCTGCTCCCACGGGCAGTGCGATGACGGCGCTTGCCAACACCGCAGCCCAGGAAAGCACGCCGTTCCAGGTGATGGAGCAGTTCGTTTCGCTGCCCGATATCGGGCCGATGCCGATGGAGCGTCCGAATTTCGTGCCCCAGCTATCCGCAGATCCGAGCTACGCAGCGGCTTATGCGGACGAGCGCGTGCGTGATGCCTCCGGCGCCTTCGACGCGATCCTCACCATCGACGGCAAACTGACGCCGCTTTCCGCACTCGCCGATAACGCCGGGTGATCGCAGCGGTTATCAAAGCCGTTTGCGATTGCCGCGTGCCTATGGGAGTGTGACGGCATCCGGAGTCGTCATGCATCATCGTCTGTTCATTCTTCTCGCTTTCCTCGTCTTGATGCCGGGCTTCGCGCTGGCTCAGTCTGCAGCGCCGCAGGCCGGTTTCGACGTAAAGGCGAAGCAGGTCTACCTGATCGAGGCGGAGACCGGCACAGTGCTTTTCGCACGGGCTGAAGACGAGCCGGTGCCCGCCGCCTCTCTTGCCAAGCTGATGACCATGGCGGCGGTCTTCAAGGCTCTGGCGGCCGGCGAAACCACGCTGGAAACGCAATATCCCGTCAGCGAATATGCCTGGCGCACGGGCGGCGCGCCGTCGCGCACCTCCACGATGTTTGCCGCGCTGAAATCGAATATCCGCGTCGAGGACCTCATTCGCGGCATTGCGGTGCAGTTCGCCAACGATGCCTGCATCATCCTGGCCGAGGGCTTGGCGGGTTCGGAAACCGCCTTTGCCGAACGCATGACGAAGGAGGCGAGGGCGCTCGGGCTGGAACGCTCGGTCTTTGCCAATTCCACCGGCCTGCCGAACCCTGATAACAAGGTGACTATGCGCGAGATGGTGGCTCTCGCCCGCCACCTCCAGACGACCTATCCAGAGCGGATGGGTTACTTTGTCGAGCCGGAATTCGAGTGGAACAAGATCGCGCAGCGCAACCGTAACCCTCTGCTGGCGCTCAATATCGGCGTGACCGGCTTCGTGGCCGGCTTTTCCGAGGAGGGCGGCTATTCCATCGTCGCTGCGGTCAATCGCGACGGCAAGCGCCTGCTGCTGGCCATGAGCGGGCTTGAGAACGACAAGGTCCGCATTGAGGAATCGCGCCGGATCATCGAATGGGCCCTGTCGTCCTTCGAGCGGCGTACGCTCTTCCGCGAAGGCGAGACGATTGCCGATGCGAGCGTCTATGGCGGGGCAAGCGGCAAGGTGCCGCTGGTGGCTGGCGAGCAGGTCGATGTCTTCCTGCCGAAGGACAATTCGCAGCGCCTGGTCGCCCGCGTGGTCTACACCTGGCCGTTGCGCGCGCCCGTGGCACCAGGGCAGGCGGTCGGTACGCTCCGGATATCAAACGAGAAACAGCTGCTGCGCGAGGTTCCGGTGAAGACGGCGGGAACGGTCGCTGTCGGCCCCCTTCGCTCGCGGGCGCTGGATGCGCTGCTGGAACTCTTCTTCTTCTGGATCTGAACAGTCAGGACGGGGCGAAAAGCGTTTCGTCTACCGGAAACATGGGGTAGTAGTGGTCCGATTCATCTCGGCCCTGCCGGATTTCGACTGAAGACGCCGCGTTGCGGCCAAAGCAACGGAAACAGGATTTGTCTGCCGCACCCGGTTTGTTTGTCACGTTCGAAGGCGGCGAGGGCGCCGGGAAGTCGACGCAGATCCAGCTTCTCGCACAGGCCTTGCGTGCGCGCGGCATGACCGTGCTCACGACGCGCGAACCCGGCGGCTCGAAAGGCGCGGAAGCCGTGCGTCACGTTCTCCTCTCCGGCGCCGCGGAACCGTACGGCATCCGCATGGAGGCGATCCTGTTTGCCGCCGCGCGCAGCGATCATGTCGAACAGGTCATCCGTCCGGCCCTTGCGGCGGGCAGCGTCGTGCTCTGTGATCGCTTCATGGATTCTTCGCGCGTTTATCAGGGCATTACCGGCAATCTTGAGCAGCCCTTCATCGAGGCGCTGGAGCGGGTCGCAGTCAATGGCGTCATGCCGGACTGTACGGTGATTTTTGACCTGCCGGCCGCCATCGGCCTCGAGCGTGCCCGCAAGCGCGCGGCCGGACCGAACGAGCAGCCGGACCGTTTCGAAAAGGAAGAGTTGCAGACCCACGAGAAGCGGCGCGAGGCCTTCCTCGATATCGCGGAACGCGAACCGCTGCGCTGCCGGGTCGTCGATGCGACGAGGACGCAGGAGACGATTGCTGCGGACGTTCTCGCCATCATCGAGCCGCTGCTGCCTATCACTGCCGCGCGTCGGCCGCACCCGGAGCACGTTTCGTGAGCGACGAGCGGCCGTGTATTCTGGATGGGGCAGTCCATCCCGCCGAACAGACGAAACTGTTCGGCCATGCCGAGGCGGAAGATTTCCTGGCGCGCTCCTATCGCTCAGGCAAGGGCCACCACGCCATCCTCATGGAGGGGCAGGAGGGCATCGGCAAAGCGACGCTCGCCTTTCGCTTCGCCAACCATGTGCTGCATCACCCCGAGCCGTCGTTAGCGCCTGAGAACCTCGCCGCGCCCTCGCTCGCCTCGCCGATCACCCGTCAACTGGCGGCCGGCTCCTCCCACAATCTGCTGCACCTCACCCGCCCGGTTGACGAGAAAAGCGGCAAGGTGAAATCAGCCATCACCGTGGATGAGGTGCGCAAGGCCGGAAAATTCCTGGCACAGACATCAGGCACGGGCAACTGGCGCATCGTCATCATCGATCCCGCGGACGATCTCAATCGGAACGCTGCCAACGCCATTCTGAAAATCCTGGAGGAGCCGCCAAAGCGCGCGCTCTTCCTTGTCCTGACCCATGCGCCGGGCAAGCTGTTGCCGACCATCCGGTCGCGCTGCATGCCGCTGGCGCTGGCGCCATTGTCTGATGCCGATCTCGTTTCCGCCCTCGATAGCCTCTCCGTCGCACCGTCTGGTGAGCGGGCAGGGGCGCTGATCGCCGCCGCTCATGGCAGTGTTTCTGAGGCACTGAAGCTGGTGAATTACGGCGGCTTCGATATCGTGGAGGCTTTCCGTGCCATCGTCGGTGGGACTGCGGAGCCACCGCGTCGAGACGTACACAAGCTCGCCGACGTGCTTTCGGCGAAAGATAGCGACACCGTCTTTTCCTTCTTCTGCCAGCACGCGGCGGATTTCGTGACGGACAGCGCCCGCGCGGCGGCCCTCGCCGGCGACATCACCCGCGCCGACCGCCTCGCCCAGCTTTCCTCGCAGCTCAGCGAGCGGATCGCCACCGCGCAGGGCTACAATCTCGATCGCAAGCAGACGATCATCACCGTACTCGACGACATCAGGGCGGCGCTTTAAGCAACTTGCTGTTTCCCTCTGCGGCGGCATGGTCTAATACCTTGCGGCAACGCACAACCGAAAACAGAACGTAGCCTTGATGACCGACACGTCCCGCTTCTACATCACGACCGCCATTTCCTATCCGAACGGCAAGCCGCATATCGGCCATGCCTATGAGCTGATCGCCACCGATGCCATGGCGCGCTATCAGCGGCTGGACGGACGCGATGTATTCTTTCTGACGGGCACGGACGAGCACGGCCAGAAGATGCAGCAGACCGCACGGAAGGAAGGTATCACGCCGCGGGAGTTGGCGGATCGGAATTCAAAAAAATTCAAGGATATGGCTGTTCTTCTTAATGCATCGAACGATGATTTCATTCGCACCACCGAGCAGCGGCATTACGAAGCCTGCGCCGAGATCTGGCGACGGATGGAAGCCAGTGGCGACATCTACAAGGGCGGCTATGCAGGATGGTATTCCGTCCGGGACGAAGCCTATTATCAGGAGAGCGAGACCGAGAAGCGTGACGACGGCGTACGCTACGGCCCGCAGGGCACACCCGTCGAATGGGTTGAGGAGGAGAGCTACTTCTTCAAGCTCTCGGCCTATCAGGATCGCCTTCTGAAGCACTACGAGGACAACCCCGACTTCATCGGTCCGGCCGAGCGCCGCAACGAGGTCATCTCCTTCGTCAAGTCCGGTCTGAAGGACCTGTCAGTGTCGCGCACGACCTTCGACTGGGGCATTCCAGTTCCGGGCGATCCGGATCATGTCATGTATGTCTGGGTGGATGCGCTTACCAACTACATCACCGCCACCGGTTACCTGACCGATCCCGAGGGACCGCGTGCGAAGTACTGGCCGGCGAACATCCACATCATCGGCAAAGACATCATCCGCTTCCACGCCGTCTACTGGCCGGCTTTCCTGATGTCGGCCGGCGTGCCGTTGCCGGAGCGGGTCTTCGCCCACGGCTTCCTGCTCAACAAGGGCGAGAAGATGTCGAAGTCGCTGGGCAATGTGGTTGACCCGGTCAACCTCGTCAGCCATTTCGGCCTTGATCCTATCCGCTATTTCTTCCTGCGCGAAGTCTCCTTCGGCCAGGACGGAAGCTATAGCGAGGAAGGTATTGCGACCCGTATCAATTCGGATCTCGCCAATGGCATCGGCAATCTGGCGAGCCGCTCGCTGTCGATGATCGTCAAGAACTGCGACGGGAAGGTGCCGGAATGCGGTGAACTGACGGACGCCGACCGCGGGATGCTCGCCTCCGTCGACGCCCTGTATGCCATTACGCGCGAAGACATGGGCAAGCAACAGATTCACAAGGCGCTGGCTGCGATCATCGCTGTCGTCTCGGAGGCCGACCGTTACTTCGCGGGCGAGGCGCCTTGGGCACTCAAAAAGACCGATCCCGTGCGTATGGGCACCGTGCTCTATGTGACGGCGGAAGTGGTGCGGCAGATCGCAATCCTGCTGCAACCCTTCATGCCTGAATCGGGCGGGAAGCTGCTGGATCTCGTCGGTGCGAACGCCGACAAGCGCGATTTCGCAGCACTTGGCGAGGCGGGCCGGCTGGTCAGCGGCACGCCGTTGGAAGCACCGGCCCCGGTCTTCCCGCGCTACGTGGCGCCCGAGGCGTAAGGCTACCATGTTGATCGACACCCACTGCCATCTGGACTTTCCGGACTTTGCGGCGGAGCGCGACGATATCGTCGCGCGTGCGCACGCGGCCGGTGTGAAGCAGATGATCACCATCTCGACGCGGGTGCGGAAATTTCCAGAAATACTTGCGATCGCCGAGACCTATCCGAGCGTGTTCTGCTCGGTCGGCACACATCCGCACAATGCGGATGAGGAACTCGATATTACCGTGGCGGAGCTTGTAGCGTTGTCCCGGCATCCGCGCGTGGTGGCGATCGGGGAGGCGGGCCTCGATTATTTCTACGATAACGCGCCGCGTGATGCGCAGGCAACCGGCCTGCGCAACCACATTGCCGCTGCCCGCGAAACCGGCCTGCCGCTCGTCATCCACAGCCGCTCCGCGGACGATGACATGGTGGCCATCCTGACGGAGGAAACGGAAAAAGGCGCTTTCCCGTTCCTGCTGCATTGCTTCTCGTCCGGTCCGGACCTCGCCCGCGCCGGCGTCGAATTGGGCGGCTATGTCTCCTTCTCGGGCATCCTGACTTTCCCGAAGTCGGAAGAAATCCGCGAGATCGCCAAGACCGTGCCGCCGGAGCGCATGCTGGTGGAAACCGACGCTCCCTACCTTGCGCCAAAACCATTCCGCGGCAAGCGCAACGAGCCCGCCTATGTCGCGCACACGGCAGCGGTGCTGGCCGAGACTATTGGCGTGAGCACCGATGACATCGCGCGCATAACGACCGAGAACGCCTTCCGCATCTTCTCGAAGATGCCGCGGGTGTAGCCGTGGTCTATCGTCGGCGCTTCACCATTCTCGGCTGCGGCTCGTCGCCCGGCGTGCCGCGCATCACCGGCGATTGGGGCGCCTGCGATCCGAAGAACCCGAAAAACCGCCGCACGCGTGCGTCTTTCCTGGTTGAGCAGTTCGGACCGCATGGCGTGACGACCGTCGTCATCGATACGGGGCCTGACTTCCGCACGCAGATGATCGCAGCCGGCGTCGCCGAGATCGATGCCGTTCTCTATACGCATCCTCACGCCGATCATATTCATGGCATCGATGACATCAGGGGATTCGTGCTCCAGAACCACCGCCAAGTGCCGATCTGGGCCGATGAGCCGACCATGGAGCGCATTCGCGAGGGCTTCGGCTATTGCCTGAAAACGCCCGCCGGCAGCATGTATCCGCCGATCATCACGGAGAACCTGATTGAGCCGAAGGACGCGCCGGTGACGATCGCTGGGCGAGGGGGTGCCATAACGTTCCGGCCTCACCTTCAGGTGCACGGGCAGATCCATTCGCTGGGCTTTCGCATCGGCGATGTCGCCTACTGCTCCGACGTCAGCGATTTTTCCGAGGAAACCGTTTCGCGTCTGCTGAACCTTGATTTGCTGATCATCGACGCGCTGCAGTACCGCTATCACTCCAGCCACCTGTCACTCAGCCAGGCGCTGGAATGGATCGATCGGTTGAAGCCGTCCCGCGCGATCCTGACACACATGCATGTGCCGCTCGATTACGACACCGTGCAACGGGAAACGCCCGATCACGTCGAGCCGGCCTACGACGGCCTGAGCTTTGAAATTACGCTGACTGACGATCAGGTGAAGTAAGGCGCCAGATTCTTACGGATGCGGTCGAGAACCGTGTTATCGGAAAGGTCGGGTACGAACGTGTTTCCAGTAATCTGTTCAAAGGCCTGGATATAAACCTTGGATGTCTGCTCGACCAGTTCGCGCGGAATCTCCGGTATTGCGTCCTTGTAGGGATCGCAGCGCTCGGTGACCCAGGCGCGCACAAAATCTTTGTCGAAGCTCGCCGGGCGGCCGCCTGAGGCGAAACTCTTCTCGTAACTGTCGGCAATCCAGTAGCGACTGGAATCGGGCGTATGGATTTCGTCGGCCAGCACGATACGGCCGTCCTTGTCCGTGCCGAACTCATATTTGGTATCGACGAGGATCAGTCCGCGTTCGGCCGCGCGCGCCTGTCCGCGTGCAAAGAGCGCCAGCGCATAGCGCGATACCGTTTCCCACTGGTCCGGCGTCAGCAGGCCCTGGGCGAGGATTTCCGCGCCCGACAGCGGCTCATCATGGCCGCCGTCGAAGGCCTTGCTGGTGGGCGTGATGATCGGTTCCGGAAGCTTCTCATTGTCGCGAAGGCCATCCGGCAGCGTAATGCCGTACATCTCACGCTCGCCCTTGCGATACTTGGTCAGGATCGACGTGCTGGTCGTCCCGGCAAGATAGCCACGCACCACGATCTCCACCGGCAGGATGTCGAGCCGCGTGCCGATCACGACATTCGGGTCCGGATAGGACTGGACGTGGTTCGGGCAGATATCGGCGGTTTCCTCGAACCAGTAGCGCGCTGTCTGCGTCAGGACCTGGCCCTTGAACGGAATGGCCGTCAGGATGACGTCGAATGCGCTGAGCCTGTCCGTCGCGATAATGATACGGCTGCCATCCGGCAGATCGTAATTCTCGCGAACCTTGCCATTGTAGCGGTTCGGCAATTCCGGAATGTAGGCGTCGGAGAGAATGCGCAAATCGCTCATGGATGAAGGCTTTCGCTGTTGGTTCCGTCTGCCGTTTCGCTTAAGGCTGGGAGAGGTTCCGGGTCAAGGCGGAAACCGATTTTCCAGCGCCTTTGGCGTATTTCGTCGAGAGATTAGTTCCATAATCTATCTTATGTGATTTTCGTATGGACTGAACCGAACCCACCGATTTGCCTTACTCGTCGTCCTCGAAACGCCCCTCGTTATCCCTGTCACGTTCGTAGTGTTTCTTCACAGGAAATGGCGGTAACCAGGACTCGCGGCGGATGGTCCAGAGTTCGTAGCTCGGTGCGAACTGGTCCGGTGCGTCAAGCGAGCCCAGGTTCACTTCGATCTCGTCTTCGCTGCGTGAGAATACGGACGAACCGCAACGCGGACAGAAGAAGCGGCCCTGATAGTCCTGTGTCTCACCCTGCACCGTCACCGCCTCCTCATCAAAGATCGCCGATGCATGGAACAGCGCGCCATGGTGCTTGCGGCAGTCCATGCAATGACACAGGCCGACGCGATACGGCTGTCCCACCGCCTCGATACGGACGGCACCGCAAAGACAACCACCCATGAGCCGCTGCATGTTTCGACCTCCACTCCCGTCGTTATACCCCGACAAGCCTAGGCCAATTCATCCGGCGCCGCATGGACTATTTCTCTTGGAAGAGCCGACATAGGGGCGGTCATATTCATAGGCTAAAATTCATCTGTTTACATCGCGGGGAATGAGATAATTAGATTAAAATTATCTCATAATATATTGAAATATAAAATAAAAACTAGCATGTCAGCATCAGTGGAATTTTCGGTTTTCTCTTCAGATTTTTGTAAGGAAACAGGGTATTCTGCCTCAAAATCGGAGTGAGGAGCGTGCCATGAGGTGTCCTGCCGCCATATTCCTGTGTCTCTATTCGCCCTTGCTCTGGTCGTCAGCTGCCGTGGCAGCCGAGCCGCTGGATACGGTCCAGAGTATCATCGAAAGCCAGATTGCGGCGTTCCTGGATGACGATGCGGCAACCGCATACGCTTTCGCCTCGCCGGCCATCCGCGAGAAATTCGCAACCGAGGACGCCTTCTTCGACATGGTCAGGAAGAGCTATGCACCCGTTTATCGCGCCGGCAACTTTGCGTTCGGTCGATCGAAGATCGTTGGCGACATGGTGGTGCAGGAGGTGTTGATATCAGGGCCTGACGGCAAGGACTGGACGGCACTCTACCAGCTCCTGAGACAACCGGACGGCAGCTATAGAATCAACGGCGTGCATATCGTGCGCTCGGCGCCAGGGCCTGAAATCTGAAAGCGCGGGCAGTCAGAGCGGGGCGACATCGCCCCTCGCCCAGTTCTCCTGCGTCTCGGCCATGAAGTCGGCGAAACGCCCCGCCTCGATCGCCTTTCGGATGCCGGCCATCAAGTCCTGATAATACGAGAGATTATTCCACGTCAGCAGCATGCCGCCGAGGGATTCGTTGGCGCGAATGAGGTGATGCAGATAGGCGCGCGAATAATCACGGGCCGCCGGGCAGTTCGATTCTTCGTCCAGCGGACGCGTGTCCTCGGCATGGCGGGCGTTGCGCAAGTTGATGCGGCCGCGTCGGGTGAAGGCCAGACCATGGCGGCCCGAGCGGGTCGGCATCACGCAGTCGAACATGTCGATGCCGCGTGCGACGGATTTGAGCATATCGTCGGGTGTGCCCACGCCCATCAGGTAACGCGGCTTTTCGAAGGGCATGTGTGGGATGGTCGTGTCGATCATGTCGAGCATGACGTCCTGCGGCTCGCCCACCGCAAGGCCGCCGATGGCATAGCCCTTGAGATCCAGCCCCGCGAGCGCCTGGGCGGAGCGCACACGCAGATGCGGGATATCGCCACCCTGCACGATGCCGAACATGGCCTTGCCGGGCTGGTCGCCGAAGGCCACCTTGCAGCGCTCGGCCCAGCGCAGCGACATTTCCATGGCGCGTTCGATTTCCGTGGGCGATGCCGGCAGCGCCACGCATTCGTCGAGCTGCATCTGGATATCGCTGTCGAGCAGGCCCTGGATTTCGATGGAGCGTTCCGGCGACATGTGGTGCAGCGCACCGTCCACATGGCTCTTGAACGTCACGCCCTGCTCGTCGAGCTTGCGCAGGCCTGAGAGCGACATGACCTGGAAGCCGCCACTGTCGGTAAGGATCGGGTGTGGCCAGCGGATGAGGTCGTGCAGGCCGCCCAGGCGCGCGACACGCTCCGGGCCTGGCCGCAGCATCAGGTGATAGGTGTTGCCGAGAATGATATCCGCGCCCAGGTCGCGGACCTGGTCCAGATACATAGCCTTGACCGTGCCGACCGTGCCGACCGGCATGAAGGCGGGTGTGCGAATGGTGCCGCGCGGCATCGAAACCTCACCGCGACGGGCCTTGCCATCCGTGGCGAGAAGCTTGAACTGGAAGGTTTCGGTCATGCGTCGTCCCGGAAAAGCAGGCTGGAATCGCCGTAGGAATAAAAACGGTAGCCGGTCGAAATCGCATGCGCATAGGCGCCGCGCATCGTCTCCAGACCGGAAAAGGCCGAAACGAGCATGAAAAGCGTCGATTTCGGCAGATGGAAGTTCGTCATCAGGATATCGGCCGTGCGGAAGCGGTAGCCCGGCGTGATGAAAATACCCGTCGCACCGGACCATGGCTTGATCGTGCCGTCTTCGTCGGCAGCACTTTCCAGCAGGCGAAGCGAGGTCGTGCCCACGGAGACGATGCGGCCGCCCCTCGCCTTTACGGCATTCAGAGCCGCGGCGGTCTCCTCGGAGACGTAACCGATCTCTTCATGCATGACATGCTTGGTCGTGTCGTCGGCCTTGACCGGCAGAAAGGTGCCGGCCCCGACATGCAGCGTCACAAAATGCCTGTCGACGCCGAGCGCGTCGAGCTTTTCGAACAGCGCGTCGGTGAAGTGCAAGCCGGCGGTGGGCGCAGCCACGGCGCCCTCCTCGCGGGCATAGATCGTCTGGTAATCCTTGCGGTCCGCCTCGTCTTCGGCGCGCTTGGAGGCAATGTAGGGCGGTAGAGGAATATGGCCGACGGTCGCGATGGCGCGGTCGAGTTCAGGGCCGGACGCATCGAAATGCAGCGTGACCTCGCCGCCCTCGCCCTTGTTTTCCACGGTCGCCCAGAGCGTGCCGAAGGCGATGCGGTCGCCCGGCTTGATGCGTTTGCCGGGCTTGGCAAATGCCTTCCAGCGGTCGCCGGCGATGCGCATGTGCAGGGTGGCCGACACAGCCTGTCCGCCGGCGCCCTCCCGATGGCGGATGCCTTCCAGCTGGGCGGGGATGACGCGCGTATCGTTGAAAACAAGCGCATCCCCTGCCCTGAGCAGCGACGGCAGATCGCCGACGGTGAAATCGTCGTAGGGCGACTGCGTGCCAGGACGCACCACAAGCAGCTTTGCCGACTCGCGTGGCGTGACCGGGCGCAACGCGATGTTTTCTTCCGGCAGATCGAAATCGAAAAGGTCGACGCGCATGGCTTTCTCAGAGGAAGCGGATCATCAGGGCGCCCGCAACGAGCAGAACGGCGCCGCTGATGCGCCCCACCGAGACTTCGCGCACGGCCATGCCGAGGAAACCGATACGATCAAGCAGGATGCCGGCAAGAAGCTGGCCGGATACGGCAAAAGCCATGACGGCCGCCGCGCCGATACGCGGTGTGAGAAAGATCGCCGTTGTGACATAGACCGTGCCCAACGCGCCGCCGGCGATGTAGAGCCAGAGGTCCGGGCCGCGCCAATCCGGTGAACGTGCTTCAAATGCGGACGTCAGCAGAACGACAAGCGCGAGGATGGCAGCGCCCGACAGGAAGGAAACGCATGCGGCTGCGACCGGCATGCCGAGGCCACGTCCAAGCATGGCATTGATCGGCGCCTGAATTGCGATGCATGCGCCGGCCGCGATGCCGAGCAGCGCCCAGAGGAAAGCAGCCATATCGCCGGTCCTTGAAAAGCGAACAAACAAAACCGCGCCCGCCGGGGCGGGCGCGGTCGAAAACGATCGGTTTCTATCAGGCCGCTACGTCGGCGGCAACCTTCATCGAAACGATGGTATCGGGATCGCGCACGGGCTCGCCGCGCTTGATCTTGTCGATATTGTCCATGCCCTCGATGACCTGGCCCCAGACGGAGTACTGCTTGTTAAGCCAGGGAGCATCGGTGAAGCAGATGAAGAACTGCGAGTTGGCGGAGTTCGGCATCTGCGAGCGGGCCATGGAGCAGGTGCCGCGGACATGGCTCATGTTGGAAAACTCGGCCTTGAGGTCCGGCTTTTCGGAGCCGCCCATGCCGGCGCGCGATGGATTGAAGTCCTTGCCGCCCGTCTTTCCGTACTGCACGTCGCCTGTCTGGGCCATGAAGTCCTCGATCACGCGGTGGAAGACGACGCCGTCATAGGCGCCTTCGCGCGTCAGTTCCTTGACGCGTGCCACATGGCCCGGTGCAAGGTCCGGAAGCAGCTGGATGACCACCTTGCCCTTCGTGGTTTCCATGATGATGGTGTTTTCCGGATCCTTGATCTCGGCCATGGTCTCTCTCCTTCAAAAGCCTGCCCCAAAGGTGTGTCCTACCTTCGGGATTACAACAGGCACCAAATCAAAAAAATGCCGTTACTTGCCGACGGTGACCTTGATCATGCGGTCAGGGTCGGTGACGGAACCGTTATCGGCATCGTCGCCGCGCTTGATCTTGTCGACATTCTCCATGCCCGAAACGACCTTGCCGACGACCGTATACTGGCCGTTCAGGAAGTCGCCGGGGGCGAACATGATGAAGAACTGCGAGTTGGCGGAATTCGGATCCTGCGCGCGCGCCATACCGACCGTGCCGCGCTCGAACGGGATATCCGAGAACTCGGCCGGCAGGTCCGGCTGGCTGGAACCGCCCGTACCGGCTGCCTGGGGCTGGAAGCCGTTCTCCATATCGCCGTACTGCACGTCACCCGTCTGGGCCATGAAGCCGTCGATCACGCGATGGAAGGCGACGTTGTCGTACTCGCCGGCGGCAGCCAGCGCCTTGATGCGCTCGGCGTGCTTCGGCGCCTTGTCGTTCAGTTCGATGACGACGGGCCCGTCCTTGAGCTGGATCGTGATGAAGTCGGCGGCCTGGGCCACGAAGGCGCCGGTCGCTGTCGCCAGGAACAGGGCGCCTGCAAAGGCGGTGCGGAGAATGTTCATGATAGCTCCCTTGATGGGTTCAGGATAATGGGCTCAGCCCTTGTGGCGGGCCTTGAGGGCCGCAAAGACGGGCGCCGGAACGAAAGCACTGACATCGCCGCCCATGGCCGCGATCTGGCGGACCAATGTGGCGGTAATGGGCCGCGAGGCGACGCCGGCGGGCAGAAACACCGTCTGCACATCGGGCGCCATTTGCCGGTTCATGCCGGCCATCTGCATTTCATAATCGAGATCCGTTCCATCTCGCAGGCCGCGGATCAGCAACCGCGCGCCATGCGACCGTGCGGCATCCACAACCAGATTGGAAAACGAAACGACACTGACATCCCCTGCCCGCGCCGGCAGCGCATCGGCGATCGATCGCTGAATAAGGTCGGCGCGCTCCTCGAAGGAAAAAAGCGGCGTCTTACCGGGGTGTACGCCGATCGCAACGACAAGTTTGGATGCGACGTTCAGCGCCTGCACGAGTACGTCGATGTGGCCGTTTGTGAACGGATCGAAAGAGCCAGGATAAAAGGCGACTGTCATCGGCGAGGTCCCGTTTGCCCGCCTTTTGTCACGGACGGCGGTGATCCGCAAGGGTGCGGCCTGACGCACCCGCGCCTATCCCCTGCCGAGATCATGAACAGCACATGAATGGCCCGTTCAAGGTCATTTCAGGCACACCATGTCTAAATGACAGCATAGGGTCGGGAACAAAAGTCGTCGCGGGGCATTTTACCGACCGAATGAAGTGAATGAAGCATTGCGTTTCCTTAAACGGAAAGGGACACCAAGATGGCACTCGCTCTACTTTGCATGACCATGTTCATCGCGCTCAGCGTTGCGGCTTTCCACGCCCTTCGCGAACAGGATCGCCCGGCAGCTGCCGAAGGTGCGGGCCGCGGCAAGTGGCTGCGTTGAGCGGGGATCTGACAATGGCGTTGCTGACGATTTTCGCTACGCTCTTCATCAGCGTGGTGTTCACATTCGACTTTTCTCGCACGATCCTCGATCTGAAGCGGGACCGTGCAGAGTTGAAGGCCGCAAGGCTGAAAACAGAAGCAGGCGGCTTCGGCGTGTAGCGCCCCTTTGCCGCCGTTAGTGCGGGTGGCTTTCCTCCAGGCCGCCCGCCGACATTGAAAAGCCGGACGGTCGTTCCCTGCCCGTCCGGCTTTTTCACGTTTTCGTCGCTGTATTGGGGAGGCTTATGCCTCGCCCTCGCCACCAGCTTCGATCTCGACATCCACGACAGCAGCTTCGCCGTCGATGTCAGCCTCGTCGTCACCTTCCGGCTCGCTGATGCGTTCCACGGAGACAACCTTCTCGTCCTTGGCCGTGGAGAAGATCGT
Source organism: Shinella sedimenti (assembly GCF_022601905.1). Lineage (NCBI taxonomy): Bacteria > Pseudomonadati > Pseudomonadota > Alphaproteobacteria > Hyphomicrobiales > Rhizobiaceae > Shinella > Shinella sedimenti. The sequence goes on along the minus strand of NZ_JAKVIN010000001.1, from coordinate 122,914 downwards.
AACGCCCTTCGTGGCGCGGCTGGCGATACGGATACCGTTGACCGGCACACGTATCAGCTGGCCACCGTCGGAGACAAGCATCAGCTGGTTCGTTTCCTCGACCGGGAAGGCCGCGACGAGTTCGCCGATCTCGTTGGTCTTGGAAGTGTCCGTGGCACGAATACCCTTGCCACCGCGGCCGGAAGTGCGGAAGTCATAGGAAGACGACCGCTTGCCGAAGCCCTTCTGCGAAACGGTAAGGATGAACTGCTCGCGAGCCTTAAGTTCCTGATACTTATCTTCGGTGAGGTCACCGATTTCGCCGACCTCCTCGCCGACCAGCGCAATATCCTCCTCATCGACGCCACTCGCGCGGCGTTCTGCTGCGGAACGCTTGAGATAGGCGGCACGTTGCCACGGCTCGGCATCGACATGGTTGACGATCGTCATCGAGATGATGCGGTCGCCAGCACCCAGATTGATCCCGCGCACGCCGACCGAATTGCGGCCTGCGAAGACGCGCACGTCATCAACCGGGAAGCGGATGCACTGACCGAGCGCGGTCGTCAGCAACACGTCGTCGCGGTCGGTGCAGGTTTCGACATTGAGGATCTCGTCGCCCTCTTCCTCGAGCTTCATCGCGATCTTGCCGTTGCGGTTGACCTGGACGAAGTCAGAAAGCTTGTTGCGGCGCACCGTTCCGCGTGTCGTCGAGAACATGACGTCGAGGTTTTCCCACGTCGTCTCGTCTTCCGGCAGCGGCATGATGGTGGTGATGCGCTCGCCGGGCTCGATCGGCAGCATGTTGATGAGCGCCTTGCCCTTGGACTGCGGCGTGCCGATCGGCAGGCGCCAGACCTTCTCCTTGTAGACGATGCCACGCGAGGAGAAGAACAGGACGGGCGTGTGCGTATTGGCGACGAACAGACGGGTTGCGAAATCCTCGTCCTTCATGGCCATGCCGGAGCGGCCCTTGCCGCCGCGGCGCTGCGCGCGATAGGTCGCCAGCGGCACGCGCTTGACGTAACCGGCATGCGAGACGGTGACCACCATGTCCTCGCGGGCGATCAGGTCCTCGTCGTCCATGTCGGGACCACCTTCGGTGATCTCCGTGCGGCGCGGCGTGCCGAACTCGTCCCTGATGGCGCCGAGTTCGTCCTTGACGATCGTCATGATGCGAACGCGCGACGACAGGATATCGAGGTAATCCTTGATCTCCTCGCCGATCTTGTTGAGTTCCTCGTCGATTTCGTCGCGGCCGAGCGCCGTCAGGCGGGCAAGACGCAGTTCGAGGATGGCGCGGGCCTGCTCCTCCGAGAGATTGTAGGTCAGGTCCTCGTTAATGCGGTGACGCGGGTCGTCGATGAGCTTGATCAGCACGTCGACGTCCTTCGCCGGCCAGCGGCGCTGCATCAACTGCTCACGCGCCGTCTGCGGATCGGGCGCGCGGCGGATGAGGGCGATCACCTCGTCGATATTGGCAACCGCGATTGCAAGACCGACCAAGACATGGGCGCGGTCGCGCGCCTTGCGCAGCAGATATTTCGTGCGGCGGCTGACGACTTCCTCGCGGAAGGCGACGAAGGCGCGCAGCATGTCCAGCAGCGTCATCTGCTCCGGCTTGCCGCCGTTCAGCGCCACCATGTTGCAGCCGAAGGAGGTCTGCAGCGGCGTGTAGCGGTAAAGCTGGTTGAGAATGACGTCGGCATTGGCATCACGCTTCAGCTCGATGACGACACGGTAGCCGTCGCGGTCTGACTCGTCGCGAAGATCCGAAATGCCCTCGATACGCTTGTCGCGCACCAGCTCGGCCATCTTTTCGATCATCGTCGCCTTGTTCACCTGGAAGGGAACTTCGGTGATGATGATCTGCTCGCGGTCACCGCGCATCGGCTCAATGGTGGCGCGGCCGCGCATGACGACGGAACCGCGGCCGGTCTCATAGGCCTGCCGGATGCCGGAACGACCGAGGATCAGCGCGCCGGTCGGGAAATCCGGACCCGGAATATGCTGCATTAGCTCGATGAGATCGATCGCGGGATTGTCAATCAGCGCGATACAGCCGTTGATGACTTCCGCAAGGTTGTGCGGCGGGATGTTCGTCGCCATGCCCACGGCAATGCCGCCCGCGCCGTTGACCAGAAGGTTCGGGAACTTGGCGGGAACGACAACCGGCTCGCTCATCGTGCCGTCGTAGTTGTCGCGGAAGTTGACGGTCTCCTTGTCGAGATCGTCGAGCAGCGAGTGGGCGGCCTTTTCCAGGCGGCATTCCGTATAGCGCTGGGCTGCCGGCGGGTCGCCATCGATGGAACCGAAATTCCCCTGGCCGTCGATCAGCGGCAGGCGGAGCGACCAGTCCTGCGCCATACGCGCCAAGGCGTCGTAGATCGCCGAGTCGCCGTGCGGATGGTATTTACCCATCACGTCACCGGTGACGCGTGCCGACTTCACGTACTTCTTGTTCCAGTCGACGCCCATCTCGCTCATCGAGTAGAGGATGCGCCGGTGCACGGGCTTGAGACCATCGCGCACATCCGGCAGCGCACGGGACACGATCACGCTCATAGCGTAATCGAGATAGGACCGCTGCATTTCCTCGATGATGGAAATCGGCTCAATGCCGGGAGGGTTCTTGCCGCCGGGTGTCGTTTGTTCTGTCAATTTCGGTCACGATCGTTGTTCAGAATCAGATGTAATTTTATAGCCTACCGGCGCCATAAGCGCCAATTTTGCGAAGGGTTGTGAACAGCCTTTTCCCAGGAAATCCGCGAATTTGCGCATTTTCATGGCCGCGCGGGCGCAGCTTTGCGCGCGCCCTTCCCTTATGCGGCGCCCTCGCCTAACAATGTCTCTATAAGGCTTCGTGAAACGGCCGCGCAACGGCGAGGGGAATGACCGGATGCTCACCACAGACACGGTGATCAACGCGATCACGACGCTGCTCGTCACCATCGATCCGCCCGGCCTTGCGCCGATTTTTCTCGGGCTCACCGTCGGCATGACGCGCGCACAGCGCAAGCAGGTGGCGCTGCGCGGCTCGCTGATCGCCTTCTGCATCCTGGCCGTCTTCGCCGTCACCGGATCGAGCGTGCTCTCGCTGCTCGGCATCTCCATCGGCGCCTTCCGCATCGCCGGCGGCCTGCTGCTCTTCTGGATCGCTTTCGAGATGATCTTCGAACGCCGCAACGAGCGGAAGGAAAAGACCAGCGAGGTGGCAATCACCCGCGACCATATCCATAACATCGCCGTCTTCCCGCTTGCCTTGCCACTGATTGCCGGCCCCGGCGCCATTTCCGCGACGATCCTGCTGTCCGGCTCGTTTCCGTCGGCGCTGGAGCGTACCGCCCTTATCGGCGTTCTGGCGCTTTGCATCGCCATTCTCTTCCTCGCCCTCGTCATCGCCGACCGCATCGATCGCTTCCTCGGTAACACCGGCCGCGCCATCCTCACCCGCTTGCTTGGCGTGATCCTTGCTGCACTGGCCGTGCAGTTCGTGGTCGATGGTGTGAAATCGGTGTTTATTCTCTGAGAGGCACAGTCAGCGCTATCGCGCGCCGAATGTTTTCTCGAAAAGGTCAGGGATGTCGTGTTGTGAGAAAAGCTTTACACCCGTCATCATAGCCAATGCGTTGGCGCTAGGCGTGAAGCTGGCGTTGGTGAGGACTCCCGCGGCATCAACACCGTAATAGACCATGCCTGCATGGGCCTCCTGCACCGCCTTGTTGCCGACAGGGCTTCCATAAAGCTTGCATTGCAAACCGAGACGCCTGCCCGCTTTCTCGGCTATGACGTCCAGTCCCTGGTCGCCGGAGCCGCGTGTCACCTCAGCCTTCCAACCGAACCGGGTGAGTGAATGGGCTACCCACTGTTCGAAGTTGTGCCCGTCGCCTGGAAGAGTGTCGGCGTCGAATCCTGTGGCCGCTTGTGCACGCCTGCGGATGTTGAGCTGTTCAAAAACCAGCGCCTTTGCTTCCTCGAAAGAAAACAGCGCACTGTCGAGCGCAACGCTGGCAAAAAACTCGACGAGCGCCTCGTCGGTCGTGTCCTTGACGACAGCGCCGTAATCGTTGGTCCTGATGGCGAGCGCGAGATTGCGGTTTAGCGCACTGAAGTGCTTGTCCACCGCATCGATCAACCTCTGGTGTTCGATGGATCGCCGCCGCAGAAGGTTGTGCTGGTATTCCTGCTCTTGCGCGAGCGCGGCCATGCGCATCGACGCGTCTCGTGCCTTCGCTATGCTGCGTCGCCGCCACATCCAGGTCGCGGCGAGAAAAGGGCTGAGCAAAATGATGATCGCGCCAATAATACCCAAGGCGGTCAGTCCGGGCGTCCGACCGGCCGGCACGTCCATGGCCGCGATCAGGCTTCCGAAAAGACCGATCGCGAGTGTCAGCAATACAAAACGTACTGCACCTTTAAGAAGACTCAAAACGGCGCCCTCCTCTCACGAATGGGCGCCGTCAACCTTGACGTCAGACCGCAGCCCCCTCGTAATCCCCGGGAGCCAAGGTAATTTGCTTAGAATGGGATGTCATCATCCATGTCGCGAGAAAGCGAACCGCCACCCGAACGGCTGCTGCTGCCGCCGCCACCGCCAGCCGCGCCGCCGGATGCCGGACGCGAACCGTAGTCGTCATAGCCCTGGCCGCCGCTGGCGCCGCCGAAATTGCTGCTGCCGCCGAAATCGCCGCCGCGGCTTGCACCGCCGCCTTCGCCACGGCCGTCCAGCATTGTCAGGGTGGAGCCAAAGCCCTGCAGCACCACTTCCGTCGAGTAGCGGTCATTACCCGTCTGGTCCTGCCACTTGCGTGTCTGCAGCGCGCCTTCGATATAGAGCTTCGCGCCCTTCTTCACATACTGCTCGACGACCTTGCATAGGCCTTCGTTGAAGACGACGACATTGTGCCATTCCGTCTTTTCGCGGCGCTCGCCGCTGTTGCGGTCACGCCAGGTTTCGGACGTGGCGATGCGCAGGTTGGCGATCGGCCGCCCGTCCTGCGTGCGCCGGATTTCCGGGTCCGCACCGACGTTCCCGATCAAGATAACCTTGTTGACGCTTCCAGCCATACCCGTATTTCCCGTTGTCGCGCCGGGCGAAGGGCACCCGGCATTTGTCACTAGATCGACGATACCTTATCGACTGGAGCGCGCCAGCGCGCCCCACGCAAGCGACAATCCACAGATTGCGCATTTTTGTTCTTTTTTTGTTCTATTAATTCCCTACACTCTTGTCAACCGAATCGGAAACGGGCACGGAATCTTCTCGAGGGCGCATGGACACGCGGCTGCCAATCCCTACATAGAAGCCGACCTTTCCTGAATGCGCAACGACTTCTGACGCTGGATACCATGAGCGAACTCAAGACCATTTCCATACGCGGCGCGCGCGAGCACAATCTCAAGGGCGTCGATCTCGACCTACCGCGCAACAAGTTGATCGTCATGACCGGGCTTTCCGGCTCGGGCAAGTCGTCGCTCGCCTTCGACACGATCTATGCCGAGGGCCAGCGCCGCTATGTCGAGAGCCTCTCGGCCTATGCGCGCCAGTTCCTCGAGATGATGCAGAAGCCGGACGTCGACCAGATCGACGGCCTGTCGCCGGCCATCTCCATCGAGCAGAAAACGACCTCGAAGAATCCGCGCTCGACCGTGGGCACGGTCACCGAGATTTACGACTACATGCGCCTGCTTTTCGCGCGTGTCGGTGTGCCCTATTCCCCGGCCACCGGCCTGCCGATCGAAAGCCAAACGGTCAGTCAGATGGTCGACCGGGTTATCGATTTCGGCGAGGGCACCCGCCTTTATATCCTCGCGCCGATCGTGCGCGGTCGCAAGGGCGAATATAAGAAGGAACTCGCCGAGCTCATGAAGAAGGGCTTCCAACGCGTCAAGGTGGATGGCCAGTTCTACGAGATCGCCGAGGTGCCGGCTCTCGACAAGAAGTACAAGCATGACATCGATGTCGTTGTCGACCGCGTCGTCGTGCGCCCTGATCTCGCCTCACGCCTTGCCGACAGCCTTGAGACGTGCCTGAAGCTTGCCGATGGCCTCGCCATCGCGGAATTCGCCGACAAGCCGCTACCGCCTGAGGAAACCTCGGCCGGCGGCTCTGCCAACAAGTCACTCAACGACACGCATGAGCGTGTCCTGTTTTCGGAAAAGTTCGCTTGCCCGGTCTCCGGCTTCACCATTCCGGAAATCGAGCCACGGCTCTTTTCGTTCAACAACCCCTTCGGCGCCTGCCCGACCTGCGACGGTCTTGGCAGCCAGCAGAAGATCGATCCGGATCTTATCGTGCCGGAAACGGAGCGCACGCTGAAGGACGGGGCGATCGCGCCTTGGGCCAAGTCCTCATCGCCCTATTACAACCAGACGCTGGAAGCGCTCGGTGCAGCCTATGGCTTCAAGCTGTCCAACCGCTGGTCGGAACTGTCACAAGAAGCGCAGAACGCCATCCTGCACGGCACGGATGAGAAGATCGAGTTCAACTACAAGGACGGTGCGCGCTCCTACAAGACCGTGAAGACCTTTGAAGGCATCGTGCCGAACCTTGAGCGTCGCTGGAAGGAAACGGATTCCGCCTGGTCACGCGAAGAGATCGAACGCTACATGTCGGCCGCCCCCTGCCCGGCCTGCAATGGTTTCCGCCTCAAACCAGAGGCACTGGCGGTCAAGATCAACAAGCTGCATATCGGCGAGACGACGGCCATGTCGATCCGCGTGGCGCGCGACTGGTTCGAGGCGCTGCCGGAGCATCTGAACACCAAGCAGAACGAAATCGCGGTCCGCATCCTCAAGGAAATCCGCGAGCGGCTACGCTTCCTCAACGATGTCGGCTTGGAATATCTGTCGCTGTCGCGTAATTCCGGCACGCTTTCGGGCGGCGAAAGCCAGCGCATCCGGCTTGCTTCGCAGATTGGCTCCGGCTTGACGGGCGTGCTTTACGTGCTGGATGAGCCGTCGATCGGCCTGCACCAGCGCGACAACGCGCGTCTGCTGGATACGCTTCGGCATTTGCGTGACATCGGCAATACCATGATCGTCGTCGAGCATGACGAGGATGCGATCCTGACGGCCGACTATGTCGTCGATATCGGTCCTGCCGCAGGCATCCATGGCGGCCAGGTCATTGCACAGGGCACGCCGGATGAGGTCATCGCCAACCCGGCCTCGCTCACCGGAAAGTATCTTTCGGGCGAGCTGTCCGTTGCCGTTCCAAGCGAGCGCCGCAAGCCCAAGAAGAAAAAGGAAATCAAGGTGGTTGGCGCCAAAGCCAACAACCTGAAGAACGTCACGGCCTCCATTCCGCTCGGCGTCTTCACGGCGGTCACAGGCGTGTCCGGCGGTGGCAAGTCGACCTTCCTGATTGAGACGCTCTACAAATCCGCAGCCCGTCGTATCATGGGCGCACGCGAAATTCCCGCTGAGCACGAGCGTATCGACGGCTTCGAATTTATAGACAAGGTCATCGATATCGACCAGTCGCCGATCGGCCGTACGCCGCGTTCGAACCCGGCCACCTATACCGGCGCCTTCACGCCGATCCGCGACTGGTTTGCGGGGCTTCCGGAGGCCAAGGCGCGTGGCTACCAGCCGGGGCGTTTCTCCTTCAACGTCAAGGGCGGTCGCTGCGAGGCCTGCCAGGGCGACGGCGTCATCAAGATCGAGATGCACTTCCTGCCCGACGTCTATGTCACCTGCGACGTCTGCCATGGCAAGCGCTACAACCGAGAAACGCTCGACGTCACCTTCAAGGGGAAGTCCATCGCCGACGTGCTGGACATGACGGTAGAAGAAGGTGTCGAGTTCTTTGCCGCCGTCCCGGCGGTGCGCGACAAGCTGGTCACGCTCAACCAGGTCGGCCTCGGCTATATCAAGGTCGGCCAGCAGGCCAACACACTGTCGGGCGGCGAGGCGCAACGCGTCAAGCTCGCCAAGGAACTGTCCAAGCGCTCCACCGGCCGCACGCTCTACATTCTCGACGAGCCGACGACGGGCCTGCATTTCCATGACGTGGCAAAACTGCTGGAAGTGCTGCACGAGCTGGTCAATCAGGGCAATTCCGTCGTCGTCATCGAGCACAATCTCGAGGTCATCAAGACAGCTGACTGGATCATCGATTTCGGCCCAGAGGGCGGCGATGGTGGTGGTGAAGTGATCGCCGAGGGTACGCCGGAGGATGTCGTGAAGGTCGAGCGCTCCTATACCGGACAGTTCCTGAAAGAGTTGCTGGAAAGGCGTCCGATCAAGCGGATCGCTGCGGAATGAGTGACAAGGGAGGACGATGATGAGTACATCCGGCGCGATAAGAACCGGCATCGGCGGCTGGACCTTCGAGCCTTGGGAGGGAACGTTCTACCCGGAAAAACTGGTGAAGAAGCGCCAGCTTGAATTCGCCAGCCGCGAACTGACGACGATCGAGGTCAACGGCACCTATTACGGCTCGCAGAAACCGGAAACCTTCGCCAAATGGGCGTCGGAAGTGCCTGACGGTTTCATCTTCTCGCTCAAGGCCAGCCGGTTCACCACCAACCGCAAGGTTCTGGCCGATGGTGGCGAATCCGTCGAAAAGTTCCTGACGCAGGGCCTGACGGAGCTTGGCGAGCATCTCGGCCCGATCCTCTGGCAGTTCGCGCCGACCAAGAAGTTCGAACCGGAGGATTTCGAGGGTTTTCTCAAGCTCCTGCCGGAAAAGCAGGACGGGCTTGCGCTGAAACATGCGCTAGAAGTGCGCAACGAGAGCTTCATGAACCCGGAATTTGCTGCCTTGGCGCGCAAGTACAACGCTGCCATCGTCTATGCGCAGCATGCGGACTATCCTGAAATCGCAGACGTGACGGCCGATTTTGTCTATGCGCGCCTGCAGAAGGGATCCGACGATGTCGAAACCTGCTATCCGCCAAAGGCACTGGACGAGTGGGCGGAGCGGTTGAAGGATTGGTCAGCAGGCGGCGAGCCGTCCGACCTGCCGAAGATCGATCCAGACACGAAGCCAGCCAAGAAACCGCGCGACGTCTTCGCCTTCTTTATCACGTCGGGCAAGGTCAATGCGCCGAACGGCGCGCGCGAATTGCAAAAACGTACGCAGTCGCGCTCATAGTTTGCGGGTACCGCGGGATAGAGCGCTCGGAAGCCTGAACATCCATGCCCCCGGCGAACGCTCACATGATGTGATCGACGCCGCCCAGAGCGTCGATCAACGTTTCGGCCGTCAGCCCCTCGCCGGCCGTACGTCCCGCCTCTCCATGGCGCCAGACCGCGCTGGCGGCCGCCTCGAACGCCGGCATGCCTTGTGCAAGATGCGCGCCGACGAGACCGGCCAACACGTCGCCGGACCCGGCGGTCGCAAGCCATGGTGGCGCGTTTTCATTAACGAGTGCCCGGCCGTCCGGTGCGGCGATTACCGTATCCGCGCCCTTGAGGATAACCACGCCATTGCTGCGCGCCGCGGCCTTTTGGCCCCTCTCGATCTTCGAAAGCGTGCTGTCTTCGGCAAGATCGGGAAACAGCCGGGCGAATTCGCCGTCATGCGGTGTCAGGACCAGCCGCGGCTCTCCTTCGGCAAAGAGGTCGAAAAGCATCTGCGGGTCGTCGCGAAAAGCCGTGATGCCGTCGGCATCGAGAACCAGCCTTCGTTCGCCCGAGGCGATAAGATCGGCATAGCGCCGCGCTCGTTCTCCATCCCCGAAGCCAGGCCCAAGCACGAAGGTCTTGAGGCGGACATCCTCCAGCAAGGCCGAGAGGTCGCCGTCCCCATTGACCACCTTCAGCATGACCGCGGTGAGATGAGCGGCATTGGCGGATAATGCTGCGGTCGGCGATAACAGCGTGACGAGCCCGGCGCCTGCACGGAGCCCGGCCATTGCAGAGAGCCGACCCGCCCCCGTTGCGGTGGCAGGTCCGGAGAAGACGGCGAGATGACCCCGCACATATTTATGCCCCGCCCCCGTCTTGACCGGCAGAACATGGCGCCACGCCGCGGGTGCGTTCACCCCGATCTTTCCGCCTTGGGCAAGCAAGATGCGTTCGGGTATGCCGATGTCGAAGATTTCCAAGTCACCTGTCATCATTCGGCCCGGCAAGAGGAGATGCCCGGGCTTGCGGCACATGAAGGTGACGGTCGCAGCGGCCTGGAAGGCTGCCCCCCGCACTGCGCCGGTTCTTCCGTCGATACCAGAGGGCAGATCGACCGCAAGCACGGGAACGGCGCTTTCATTGATGGCCTCAATGGTCGCGATCACGTCGGCCGCGAGGTTCCGCCCCAGCCCAGCCCCGAACAGGGCATCCACCACGACGTCGCCGCTCCGGGGATGATAATCCGCAAGCGGCGCGACCGAGCCTGTAAACTGCGCGAAGGCGGTGGCTGCATCGCCGCGAAGAGCCGCCGGTTCGCCCAAAGCATGAACGGCGATCTCCGTGCCGGCCGCACGCAACGCGCGTGCTACGACGTAGCCGTCTCCGCCGTTATTGCCGGGTCCGCAAAGGATGACGAAGCGCAGCGCGCCGGGAAAACGACGCAACGCGCAGGCAGCGACCGCCTGCCCCGCCCGCTCCATGAGGCCGTAGCTTGAAAGACCGGATGCGGCGGCGGCGCGATCAACTTGCCCCATGTTTTCGGGCGTAAGAAGCAATGTCTCTTTATGGCTTTGCATGCTCCACCATGCCTGCAAAACAGTCGTCCAGACAAGAGCGACGCCTTAAACTCCCGTAGAGACTATTATTTATGCATATGCCTATAATGGATGCTCAAATTTGCGGCTTTTAAAGCCATCACGCTCAACGATGCCATATCGCGCCTTCATCACCCATGGAAAGTGATAAATTTTAGGCAGATTTCACTAGCCCTTTTACCTGCAAAGCCGCATCATCTGGGATGTGAGGACGAGCCGGGTCGTCGGGAAACGGGATTTTTCGGATTAGGCACCCATCCTGGCTCAAGTTGGCATGCTACATGCATTGGATGTTTGCAGCGGGCGCAAACCGCGCGCAAACGGGAGAAGCGGAGAGACATTTTCTCATGAAAAAGATCGAAGCGATCATCAAGCCCTTCAAGCTCGATGAGGTGAAGGAAGCCCTTCAGGAAGTTGGCCTGCAGGGTATCACCGTCACCGAGGCGAAGGGCTTTGGACGCCAGAAGGGGCACACGGAGCTTTACCGTGGTGCCGAATATGTTGTCGACTTTCTGCCCAAGGTGAAGGTCGAGGTCGTTCTGGCCGACGAGAATGCGGAGGCCGTTATCGAGGCTATCCGCAATGCCGCTCAGACCGGCCGCATCGGCGACGGCAAGATCTTCGTCTCCAATGTCGAAGAAGTCATCCGCATCCGCACCGGCGAGACCGGTGTCGACGCCATCTAATCCCGCCTGGCCGTCCGGCCCGGGCTTTCATAACCTCGTCATCTCACACAGGGACTACACACATGACGACTGCCAATGACATCCTCAAGCAAATCAAGGACAACGACGTCAAGTTCGTCGACCTGCGCTTCACCGACCCGCGCGGCAAGCTGCATCACGTCACGATGGACATCGACTGCGTCGATGAAGACATGTTCGCCGACGGCGTCATGTTCGACGGTTCCTCGATCGGCGGCTGGAAAGCCATCAACGAGTCCGACATGGTGCTGATGCCCGATCCCGCAACGGTTCACATCGACCCGTTCTTCGCGCAGTCCACCCTCGTCGTCATGTGCGACATTCTCGATCCGGTCTCGGGCGAATCCTACAACCGCGACCCGCGCGGCACGGCCAAGAAGGCCGAAGCCTACCTCAAGGCATCGGGCATCGGCGACACCATCTATGCCGGTCCGGAACCTGAATTCTTCGTCTTCGACGACGTCAAGTACAAGGCCGACCCGTACAACACCGGCTTCAAGCTGGATTCGTCGGAGCTTCCCTCCAACGACGACACCGACTACGAGACCGGCAACCTCGGCCATCGTCCGCGCGTCAAGGGCGGCTACTTCCCGGTTCCGCCGGTCGACAGCTGCCAGGACATGCGTTCCGAAATGCTGACCGTCCTCAAGGAAATGGGCGTCACCGTCGAAAAGCAGCACCACGAAGTGGCTGCCGCCCAGCACGAGCTCGGCGTGAAGTTCGACACGCTCGTCCGCAGTGCCGACAAGGTGCAGATCTACAAGTATGTCGTGCACCAGGTCGCTAATGCCTATGGCAAGACGGCAACCTTCATGCCGAAGCCGATCTTCGGTGACAACGGCTCGGGCATGCACGTCCACCTGTCGATCTGGAAGGACGCCAAGCCGCAGTTCGCTGGCGACGAATATGCCGGCCTGTCGGAAACCTGCCTGTACTTCATCGGCGGCATCATCAAGCATGCCAAGGCGATCAACGCCTTCACCAACCCGACGACGAACTCCTACAAGCGCCTCGTCCCGGGTTATGAAGCACCGGTTCTGCTTGCCTACTCGGCACGCAACCGCTCGGCATCGTGCCGCATTCCGTTCGGCACGGGCCCGAAGTCCAAGCGCGTTGAAATCCGTTTCCCCGACCCGCTCGGCAACCCCTACCTCGGCTTCGCTTCCATGCTGATGGCTGGCCTCGACGGCATCAAGAACAAGATCCATCCCGGCAAGGCCATGGACAAGGACCTCTACGACCTGCCGCCGAAGGAACTGAAGAAGATCCCGACGGTCTGCGGCTCGCTGCGCGAAGCTCTGGAAAGCCTCGACAAGGACCGCAAGTTCCTCACGGCCGGCGGCGTCTTCGACGACGACCAGATCGACGCCTATATCGAACTGAAGATGGCGGAAGTCATGCGCTTCGAAATGACGCCGCACCCGGTCGAGTTCGACATGTACTACTCCGCCTGATCGTCGCTGTTCCTCCCGCCTTCGGGCGGGAGGCCTCCCAAGACGAAAAACCCGGCCAATGGCCGGGTTTTTTGTTGGTCTGCAATGCGGTCAGGGCTTCAGCCGCTGCTTGAGGAGGTTGAGATATTCCTCGTTCGAATCGTCCGTGGCGCCGGTTGCCGCGCCTGCTTGCGGCTTGCAGGCCGGCTTGTAGTCCAGCGCCATGCCGGCCTTGACGCAGACACCGACCTGCCAGCCCGGCGGCAGCGCCGTCAGGTCGACGGTCTTCCATTTGGGATGCCCCGTCGCCTTCAGCTTGTCGAGACCACCGACGATCAGGCTCGAGAAGTCGGCGACGGTCTTGCAGCTGTCGCGATGATAGGCGTTACGCTTGACGTCGTAGTCATAGGTCATCATCACGGCCTTCACCGCGACGAGATCAACAGGCTGATCCTGAAACGAATAGGTTCCGGCCTCTATGCGCGAGGGCGTATAGGTCGCAAGCAGCGGCGCCTCGGTGATCGGCAGGAGGTGGAATTTCGCCTTGTCGATCGTGTTGCCGGAAAACAGCGCTGCCGGCGCGCCGGCGACATAGAAGAACGCGTCGATCTCGCCGGAAAGCAGCTTCGGCAGCGCCTCGTCCGGGTTGATATCGACCCGCTCGCCCGCCTTCACCTGAAGAATATCCATCACCAGCGTCGCAGTCAGGAAGGTTCCGGAATCCTTCTTGCCGACGGCGACCTTTTTGCCGGCGAGGTCCTTCACGCCGGCAATGTCCTTGCGCGCCAGCACGTGGATCTCCTCGTTGTAGAGCGGGAACATGATGCGCACGCCCTTCACGGCCTTCTGCACCTCGGGATCGTTCGCCTCGAAGGTCTTCAGATATTCGAGCACGTCGCTCTGGACGATGCCGAACTGCGTGTTGCGGCGGTTGCGCACACCGACGAAATTCTCAAGCGACCCGGCGCTCTCCACGACGTTCAGCTTCAGTCCGCACTCGGCGCCGAGTGCGGCAATGTCGCGGCCGATCTTGATATAGGTGCCCTGCGGCCCCCCGGTCATGATGCTGCGCTCGAACTCCTGGGCAGATGCCGTTCCCGTCGATAGGGCAAGGCCGAGCGCGGCCGCCAGAACTGATCGCTTCATGCAAATCTCCTTCCGTGAGCGGGCATTTCCCCCGCAGGTCAGGCTTTTCCTGAGGACGAAAAACGCCTCATAGAGTTTTCTTCACGACCTGCGAAAGCGAAACCATATCCACCTTCGCCGGAAACGCCTAGCAATCGCTGTCGAGGTCGCGCATCAGGCCGCGAAGCGCCAAAATAGGCACACGGTTCAGCACGCTGCCAAGGGCATTGGTCACGCATTCTCCGGAAACGAGTGTCTGTTCCAGTTGCGTGCGTTGCGCGCCCGTCAGCCGGTCTAGCCCCGGCGTTTTCTCGATGACCTGTGCCACCAGCGCGGCATTGCGGGGGCTGCGGCCGTCGGCAGGCTTGGCGTTATCACGCGCACCGTTGTCATCCGCCTGTTGCGGGATCTGCTGTTGGGTGGCCGTTTCCAGTGCGGCAATCCTCTCCGCAAGGGCGGCGTTGTTGGCCGTTAGCGTCGCGATCTCCTGATTCTTGCGGGCGATTTCAGCCACCAGGTCGGGCAGTTCCCGGGTGCGAAGCGTTTTGGCGGCCTGCTCGGCCTCCGCAAGTTCTCGGCGCAACGTCTCCGCCTCGGCCTCGAGGCGTTCGGTCTCGGCATTCCGGTTGGCCGCCTGCGTGATGCGTGCCTCCTCGATCGCCTTTTCGAGCTGCGCAATTTGCCCGGCCCGTTCGTCAAGCTCACGGGCGCGTTTGGTTGCAGCCGCTTCGGTGTCCTTCCGCAGCCGTTCGGCCTCGGCGAGTTTTTGCCCCGCAAGCTCCAGTTCGCGCTGAAGTCCTGGAACGATCTCCTGTGCCAGGCGCACGTTTTCCGCGCTCTCCGCCGGGTCGGATCGGCTGGCATCGGCGCGCAACGCATCGAGCTGGCGCTTCAGGGCATCGTTTTCATCGGCCAGATCTGCAATGCGCCGGTCGCGGTCTTCGAGGGCGCTTTCGGAGGGGGCGCCGGACATGGCGCGGAACGCGCCGTAACCAGCAGCGCCGCCGAGCGCCAGGCAGATGACCGATGCGAACAGAATGCCGCCAATGCCGCTACCGCCTCCGGTCGCTCCGCCGCTGCTTCTGCCCCATTGATTGTTCATGCATTACGATCCGCTTGACGCCGTCTTTTGGAGGTACGCCGAAACCGGAGCAGGCGCAAGCAGCACTGCCTTGTTCCGAACGCGCATCGCATTCGACTGGAACTATTGATGTTTTAGCACAATTACCCAAATATAAGGAGAAAGGTAGGTACGCCATGAAGATGCGTCATGCAAAATTTGCCATCGGCGACGTTGTCCGCCACCGGGTTTTCCCGTTCCGTGGCGTGGTCTTCGACGTCGACCCCGAATTCGCCAATACGGACGAGTGGTGGAACGCCATTCCTGCGGAAATCCGCCCGCCAAAGGATCAGCCGTTCTACCATCTCTTCGCGGAAAACGACGAGTCGGAATATGTCGCCTATGTCTCCGAACAGAATCTGGTCGCGGACGACAGCGGCAAGCCGGTGCGCCATCCGCAGGTCCGCGCGCTGATGGATGTCGATGAAGGCCACTACAGGTGGAAGGAACAGAGTGGTATCTTCCACTAGCCGTTCCGGCAGGCTGCGAGGCCGAACGTGACGTTCCGAAAGGTATGTCACGGTAGCTTCAGACGAAAAAAGGCGCTCCACCGGAGCGCCTTTCTGCTTTTGAGGTGATCGATACGATCACTTCGGCAGCTGGTCGTCCACGCCGGCGATGTAGAAGTTCATGCCGAGAAGCGTGCCGTCGTCCGAAACAGCACCATCAGCCAGCCAGTCCGAGCCGTCCTGCTTCTTGATCGGGCCGGTGAAGGGGTGCAGTTCGCCGGAGCGGATTTTCGCTTCGGTCTCTTCCGCCAGCTTCTTCACGTCGTCAGGCATGTTCGTGTAGGGCGCCATGGTGAGGATACCGTCCTTCAGGCCGTCCCACATCTGTTCGGACTTCCACGTGCCGTCGAGAACGGCCTGGGTGCGCTTGATGTAGTAGGCGCCCCAGGTGTCGACGATGGCGGTCAGCTGCGTTTCCGGGCCGGCCTTGATCATGTCGGAGGCCTGGCCGAAGGCCTTGATGCCACGCTCGGAGGCAACCTGCATCGGCGCGGTCGTGTCGGTGTGCTGCGTCAGGATATCGACGCCCTGGTCGACGAGCGCCTTGGCGGCATCGGCTTCTTTGCCCGGGTCGAACCAGGTGTTGGCCCAGATGACCTTGACCTTGAACTCCGGGTTCACGGACTGGGCGCCGTGGACGAACGAGTTGATGCCCATCACGACTTCCGGGATCGGGAAGGACGCGATGTAGCCGGCGAGGCCCTTCTGCGACAGCTTGGCGGCAATCACACCCTGGATGTAGCGGCCTTCATAGAAACGCGCATTGTAGGTCGCGACGTTGGCGGCCGACTTGAAGCCGGTTGCATGCTCGAACTTCACGTCCGGGAATTTTTCTGCAACCTTGATCGTCGCATCCATGAAGCCGAACGACGTGGTGAAGACGAGCGCGCAGCCGGAGCGGGCCATGCGCTCGATCGCGCGCTCGGCATCCGGGCCTTCCGGTACGTTTTCAAGGAAAGGCGTCTCGATCTTGTCGCCGAAGTGGTCCTGCAGCGCCTGGCGGCCGATGTCATGCGCCTGCGTCCAGCCGCCGTCGGTCTTGGAGCCGACATAGATGAAGCAGATCTTCGTCTTGTCCTGGGCGCTGGCGGCAGCGGCGAAGCCGAGAACGGCGGCCGATGTTGTGAGAGCGAGAATGATTTTCTTCATTTTATCCTCTGTAGGTGGGTTGGATTGGTTGTGTCCCGTCTTCTTGTTCTTCATCACCGATCGGGCACGAATGGCTTGCCGAGGCAGGCGGGCGTGTTGATCAGCGTCATGCGCCGGTTGTGCGATATCAGGATTAGTACGATAACAGTGGCGGCATAGGGAAGAGCCGACAGGAATTGCGAGGGAATGCCGAGGCCGAGCGCCTGCGCGTGCAACTGGCTGATGGAGACGGCGCCGAAGAGATAGCCGCCGGCCAGCAGCCGCCACGGCCGCCAGGAGGCGAAGACGACAAGCGCCAGCGCGATCCAGCCGCGCCCGGCCGACATGTTCTCCACCCATTGCGGCGTGTAGACGAGCGATAGCTGCGCGCCGGCGAGACCCGCGCATGCTCCGCCGAACATGACCGCCAGATAGCGCGTGCGGATGACGTGGATGCCAAGCGCATGCGCCGAGGCATGGTTGTCGCCGATCGCCCGGATCTTGAGCCCTGCCCGGCTGCGGAAAAGGAACCAGTTCACGCCGAAGACCAGCGCAATGGACAGGTAGAAGATCAGGTCCTGCTTGAAAAGCACCGCTCCGATGAACGGGATATCGGACAAGAGCGGAATGGCGATAGGCTGGAGCTTGATGCCGGACATGCCGACATAGGGCTCACCGATCTGCCCGGATATACCAAGGCCGAGAATGGTCAGCGCAAGGCCGGTCGCCACCTGATTGGCAACGAGCGTCAGTGTCAGAAAGCCGAAAAGCAGCGAAAACAGCGCGCCGCACGCAATGCCCGCGAGAATGCCGACATAGGGCGAACCGGTGGCCTGCGTAGCAGCAAAGGCGAGCACCGCCCCCATCACCATCATGCCTTCAACGCCGAGATTGAGCACGCCCGCCCGCTCCGACACGAGCTCGCCGAGCGAGGCGAGCACCAGCGGCGTGGCGGCGGTGACGACCGTCAGGAGGATGGCTTCGACGATACCCATCAGTGCGCTCCCCCTTCGGTGGTCTGGCGGAACCGGGAGAACACCAGCCGGATCTTGTACTGGATCAGCGTATCGCAGGAGAGCACGAAGAACAGGAGCAGACCCTGGAAAACACGCGTGACCTTGTCGGAGACACCGAGCGTCAGCTGCACGGCCTCGCCGCCGACATAGGTTAATGCCAGGAACAGGCCGGCGGCGATGATGCCGAGCGGATTGAGGCGACCAAGGAAGGCAACGATAATGGCGGTGAAGCCGTAGCCGGGCGAGATAACGGGTTGGAGCTTGCCGATGACGCCGCTGACTTCGGAAATCCCGGCAAGTCCGGCAAACGCGCCGGAAAGCAGCATGGAGAACCAGATCATGCGCCTGGAGGAAAAGCCGGCGAAGCGGCCTGCCCGTTCGGATTGGCCAAGCACGGTAATCTCGAAGCCCTTCAGCGTATAGCGCATCATGATCCACAGGCCGACGGCAGCGACGAAGGCGAAGACGAAACCGAGATTGGCGCGCCCGGAGGACACGAGTTCAGGCAGGATTGCCTCCGGCGCAAAATCGCGGCTAACCGGGAAATTGTAGGCATCCGGGCTGCGCCAGGGACCGCGCACCAGCCAGTCGAGGAAGAGCTGGGCGATATAGACCAGCATCAGGCTCGTCAGGATTTCGTTGGTGTTCATATGCGCCTTGAGGAAGGCGGGTATGGACGCATAGAGCGCACCACCGATCATGCCGAAAATCAGCATTAGCGGCAGAACCAGCGACGAATGCCAGTCGTGGAAGACGACCGGCACGATGGCGCCCGCAATCGCGCCGGCAATGAACTGCCCCTCGGCGCCGATGTTCCAATTGTTGGAGCGATAGCACACCGAAAGACCCGCGCCGATCAGGATGAGAGGCGCGGCCTTGATGGCGATTTCGTGCAGCGACCAGATGTCGAGTAGTGGCTCGATGAAGAAGCTGTAGAGTGCCGAAACCGGGTCCTTGCCAAGCAGCGCGAACATGATGCCGCCCGCAAACACCGTCAGCGCCAGCGCCAGAAACGGGGAAATCACGGAAAACAGCAGGGACGGGTTGGCGCGTCGTTCGAGTTCAATGCGCATGGGCAACCTCTTCGCCTTCCGTCTTGCCGTACATTCCACCCATCAGAAGGCCGATCTTTTCGCGCGTCAGCGCGTGGGCCGGATAGACATCCGACAGGCGTCCCTCGCTGATCACGGCGATCTCGGTCGCAACCTCGAAAATCTCGTCCAGATCCTGGCTGATGACGAGCACGGCCGAGCCGGATTTTGCGAGATCGACGAGCGCCTGGCGGATGCGGCTTGCCGCTCCCGCATCGACGCCCCAAGTCGGCTGATTGACGATCAGAACGGCGGGCTGGCGGTCGAGTTCGCGGCCGACAATGTACTTCTGGAGATTGCCCCCCGACAACGAGCCGGCCGCCGGATCGTCACCGCTCTTGCGTACGTCCATCGTCTCGGAAATGCGCCGTGATGCGAGGCGCACGACCGCGTGCTTGATGATACCAAGCACGCCACCGCCAAGGAAGGTCCGCCGGTCGGACTGGCTGCGCGCCAAAACAAGGTTGTCCGATAGCGGCAGCGACGGCACGGCCGCATGGCCATGGCGTTCCTCCGGCACGAAGCCCGCCCCCATCAGGCGGCGCGCCGTAATGCCGAGATTGCCGGCCGGCTTGTTGCGGATGAAAACGGCGGAGGCGTCCGCCGCGGGATATTCACCGGAAAGCGCGTCAAAAAGCTCGCCCTGCCCGTTACCGGCAACACCGGCGATAGCCAGCACTTCGCCACCGCGGACCTTGAGACAGACATTCTTGAGCGCGACTGCAAAGGGGGTGCGCGCGGGTACGCTCAGATGGCGCGCCTCCAGCAGCACGTCACCCTTGGTGTTCGTGCCGGCGGTGCTCACCGAGGCGACATCGCTGCCAACCATCATGCGCGCGAGCGAAGCCGGCGTTTCCTTGCGGGGGTCGCAGGCGCCCGTCACTTTGCCATGGCGCAGCACGGTCGCACGGTCGCAGATACGCTGCACCTCTTCCAGCCGGTGGCTGATATAGAGAACGGAACGCCCTTCAGCTTTCAGCTTGTCGAGTGTCTCAAACAGCCTGTCAGCCTCCTGCGGCGTTAGGACGGACGTGGGCTCGTCGAGAATGATCAGTTCGGGGTTTTGCAGCAGGGCGCGCACGATTTCGATGCGCTGGCGCTCCCCAACCGAGAGATCCGCAACATGCGCCTTTGGATCGAGCGGCAGGCCGTAAAGATGCGAAAGGCGCGATGCTTCCTCGGCGACCTTCGACAGCGATATGCCTGGGCTCAGCGATAGCGCGATGTTTTCGGCGACCGTCAGCGCCTCGAACAGGGAAAAATGCTGGAATACCATGCCGATGCCAAGACGGCGGGCGGCGCCGGGGCTCGGGATGCGCACGGAATCGCCCTTCCAGACGATCTCGCCGCTGGTCGGTGCCAGAACGCCGAAAAGCATCTTCACGAGCGTCGATTTTCCCGCACCGTTCTCGCCCAGCAGGGCATGGATCTCACCGGGCTGGATTTCGAGGTCGATGCCGTTGCAGGCGGCAAACGAACCGAACAATTTTGTCAGGCTGCGCACGGCCAATAAAGGTCCGCCCGCGGATGATCCAACGGCTGGCACTTTGCCCCTCTTTCCTGCGATCCCAGCCTTTATGCCCGTCCGGGCGGTCAGGGAATGAGCAGTGTCGTTCCACTCGTTTTTCTTGTTTCCAGATCCGTGTGCGCGCGCCCCGCGTCCGCCAACGGATAAGTCTGATTAATATTGATACGCACTTTGTTGCTTTGCACAATATCAAACAGCGAGTTTGCACATGCATCGAGTGCATCGCGCGTGGCAATATAGGCAAACAATGTCGGGCGCGTCGCGAAGAGCGAGCCCTTCTGCGCAAGCAGTCCCATGTTGAAGGCCTCGACCGGGCCGGAGGAATTGCCGAAGCTCACGAACATGCCGCGCGGTTTGAGGCAATCCAGCGATTTCGGAAAGGTGTCCTTGCCGACGGAATCGTAGACCACGTCGACACCCTTGCCGTCCGTCAACTCCCGCACGCGCTCGGCGAAATCTTCCTTGCCGTAATCGATGACATGGTCGTAGCCATGAGCGAGTGCGAGATCGATCTTGGCCTGCGAACCTGCCGTGCCGATCACGGTCGCGCCCAGTGCCTTTGCCCATTGCCCCGCGATCAGGCCGACGCCGCCTGCCGCAGCATGGAAGAGGATCACGGTGCCAGGCTTCACCTGATACGTCTGGAGAAGCAGATATTGCGCGGTCATGCCCTTCAGCATCATGGCTGCCGCCGTTTCCAGCGAAATGCCGTCCGGCACCCGCACGAGATGTCGCGTCGCGACATTGCGTTCTGCGGCATAGGCGCCGTCGGACGATCCGTAGGCTACGCGGTCACCAACGGCGAACTCCGTCACGCCCTCGCCCAGCGCCGTGACGATGCCCGCTCCCTCCTTGCCGGGAATGAATGGCAGGTCCGTCTTGTAGAGGCCTGTGCGGAAATAGACATCGATGAAGTTGAGGCCCACGGCCGCCTGCCGGATCTGTACTTCGCCCGGACCTGGCGCCTCAAGCGCGACATCCTCGAGCTTCAGCACCTCCGGTCCACCCAGGCTGCGAATGACGATCGCCTTGGTCATGGCATGCTTCCTTGCTTTCTAGCGACGGCCGAGACGGGGGAACACCTGCATTACGGCGCCGATGACATAGAGATAGAGTCCCGTCGCGACCACGCCCCACACGACCCACGTGGGCGATGCGAAATGCAGGAGCAGCGCATAACCGCTCAGCAGTGCCCAGAGGAAGAAAACAGCGAGATTGACGTTACGCAGCCGCTCCACCCGCACCGGGTGCAGGAAGTTGATCGGCATGAAAGTCAGGAAGACGGAAACGAAGACGATGATCGACGCGGTCAGTTCGCTCGCCTGTATGACGAACAGCGTAAAAACCACCATATTCCAGACCACAGGGAAGCCGGAGAAAAAGTATTCGTCGGTCTTCATGCCCATGTCGGCATAATAGATGGCGCTGGACACCACGATGGCGCCGGCCGCCACGAAGGACCACGGCTCGCCGATCATGCCGCTCTGGTAGAGCGCGAAGGCCGGCAGCAGCACATAGGTCACATAGTCGATAACATTGTCCAGCGTATCGCCGGACCAGTTCGGCAGCACTTCCTTGACGCGCACCTTGCGGGCGATCGGGCCGTCGATGCCATCGACAAGGAGTGCGAGGCCCAGCCACCAGAACATATCGACGAAGCGGTGCTCCGCTGCGGCGACAACGCCGAGAAAGGCCAGGAAAGAACCGGATGCCGTCAGGATGTGAACGGAAAAGGCGCGGATTTCCGCGTAGGGCACGCGCTTGTAGTTGAAAAACTTCATTGCCGGTCGCAGTCCATCCTGGGGCTTTGTCACGCGTTCGTCTTGTGCCGAACGCGCCCTCCTGTGCGGTCACGTCAGGTAATATGCATTGATTGCCCGCCATCGCCAGTGAAAATCCCGGCCTTTGCGCGCCGTTTGCGGCCTGCGCGGATTCATCCCATGGAAATTGCCTCTTTGCCGGCCTAGTCTTGCGGGATAGAAGCCCAGCAAAATCTGTGGGTAATCGCGTCGCGCTGCGGAGGCCGGTCATGAGACAATTCGATATCGCCATCGTCGGGGCCGGTCTTGCCGGCAATCTCGCCGCTTTGGCGCTCGCCGACTCGGGCCGCAGTGTCGCGCTGGTGGCACCGCCCGCCCGCAAGCCGGATGGCCGCACGACCGCACTTATGGACCAGTCCATCGCTTTCCTGACGACGCTCGGGCTGTGGGACGATATCGCCCCACACGCCGCGGCGCTGGAAACCATGCAGATCCTTGACGGGACCACGCGCCTGCTGCGCGCGCCGCCTGTTGCATTCCGCGCCGGCGAAGTCGGCCTTGCCGCCTTCGGCTACAACATCCCGAACGCCCCGTTCCTTGCGGTACTTGACCGCAAGATTTCTGAAAACGCAGGCATCGTGCGGATCGAGAACGGCGTGACGGCTGCCAGCATATTCGAAACCGGCGTCGAACTGATGCTGGATGACGGCGAGCGTGCCATGGCCTCGCTGGTCGTCGGCGCCGACGGTCGGCAATCGCTTGTCCGCCAGAGCGCGGGCATCGACGTGCGCGCCTGGTCCTATCCGCAATCGGCGCTCGTGCTCAATTTTGCCCATGACCGCCCACACGGCAACATCTCTACGGAGTTCCACACGGAGAGCGGTCCCTTCACCCAGGTTCCCCTGCCCGGCGATCGCTCCAGCCTTGTCTGGGTGCTGCCGCCGAAGGAAGCGGCAAGGCTCGCCGCCCTCCCCGTCGCAGACCTGAGCGTCGCCGTCGAGCAGCGCATGCAGTCCATGCTGGGCAAGGTTTCGGTGGAGGCAGGCGCCCAGAGTTTCCCGCTGTCCGGCATGACCGCCGACCATTTCGGCAAGGATCGTATCGTGCTGATCGGCGAAGCCGCCCATGCCTTCCCGCCGATCGGCGCGCAGGGCCTCAATCTCAGCCTGCGCGATATCATGGCCCTCAAGGACCTGCTGAAGACATTGGAGACGGCGAACGATGCCGCGATCGGCGCGCGTTTCGACCGCAAGCGCCAGGCGGATGTGCGTTCGCGTACGCTCAGCGTCGATCTCCTCAATCGTTCGCTGCTGTCGGATTTCCTGCCTGTGCAGTTTCTCCGCTCGGCCGGCCTTCACCTGCTCTCGACCATCGGCCCACTCCGCAGCGTGGTCATGCGAGAAGGCATCGAGCCACTCGGTTCGCTCAAGGCGTTTCGCGACGGCTTACGGGAACGGGTCGGGCGGAAGCAGGCCTGATTTGATGAGGTAGAGAAGCGCCGTGACCGTCGCGACGGACAGCACCGTCGTCACGAGAATGGTCGCGGATGCCCGCTCCTGCCACACGCCGTATTGCTGGCCGATGACGAAGACGTTGGTCGCGGTCGGAAGGGCGGCAAGCAGCACCGCCGTATAGACCCAGACCGGATCGAAACTCCCCGCGAGCCCGAGCATGAGATACATCGTCACCGGCAGCAGGATAAGCTTCGCCGGCACGATGTAGCCGATCTCGACCGGCACCCGCTTCAAGGGCCGCAGCGCCAAGGTGACGCCCATGGCAAAAAGCGCGCAGGGCGCGGCGGCCTGCGCCAGATAGTCGATCAAGCGCTGCAGCGGTGCCGGCGCTTCGAAACCGGTGAAGGCGGCAAGAAAGCCGGCCGCCGTTGCGATGATGAAGGGATGGGTGACGATCCGGCGCGCAACGCCTGCGGCGAGCCTGTGCGCCGGCTGCTTTTCCCCGCCACCGAGCGCCATCAGGGCCGGCGCAATCGAGAAATGCAGCATGTTTTCAAAGCAGAAGACGAGCGCCACGGGAACGGCCGCCGGTTCCCCGAAGGCCAGCAGCGCCAGTCCCGGCCCCATATAACCGATATTGCCATAGGCGGCCGCAAGGCCCTGGATCGTCGCCTCCCCCGTCGTTGCGCGACGCAACAGCAGGCCGGCGGCGAAGATGAGTGCGAAAACCAGATAGGTGGCGCTGACATTGGCGAGGATGAAATCGATCCGCGTCAGCTGCTCGATAGGCGTATTCGCCACGAGCTTGAAGAACAGCGCCGGCAGCGCGATGTAGATGATGAAGGTGTTGAGCCAGCCCAACGCCTCGATCGGCTGGCGCGTGATCCTTGCGACGACATAGCCCAGGAAAATCATGCCGAAGAACGGCAAAACCAGTCCGATGATGTCCGCCATGGCTGTCGCCCAATCCCGCGTGCTGAGGCTGATGCCCCGAACTAGCCGATTTGCGAGAGAATGGGAAACGTTTGCTGGAACCAGATGGCAACGGCGCTGATATAGCCGAAGATGAAGGCCAGTCCGGTGAGGATGAGCAGGATACCCATGACCTTCTCCACCGTGCCGAGGTGACGGCGGAACCGCACGAGAAAGCGCATGAAGGCGCCGGAGAAGCTGGCCGCGATCCAGAACGGAATTGCGAGCCCCAGCGAGTAGACGGCAAGCAGCGCCGCACCGTCCCCGACCGTTTCGCGTGCTGCCGCCACGCCGAGAATGGCGCCCAGCACCGGCCCAATACAGGGTGTCCAGCCGAAGGCGAAGGCAAGGCCCATCAGATACGCGCCCGATGCCGTCGCCGGCTTGCCGCCGCCCTGGAAGCGCGCCTCACGGGCAAAGAGCCCGATGCGCAGCACGCCGAGGAAATGAAGGCCCATCAGGATGATGATCACGCCGCCGACCTGGGCGAGGATGTCGAGATGCCGGCGCAGCACCATGCCGATGGTCGAGGCACCTGCCCCGAGCGCCACGAAGACCGTGGCGAAGCCGAGCGTGAAGAAGAAGGCCGCGAGCAGCACCGCTCCGCGCGTATCGCGCCGGACGGCGACCGCATCAGCGCCCTTGAACTGCTCGACGGAAATGCCGGCCATGTAGCAGAGATAGGGCGGCACCAGAGGCAGCACGCAGGGCGAGAGGAACGAAAGCGCTCCGGCCAGCAGTGCGCTCAGAAGGGAAATATCGGCAATCGACACAGGCTACTCCGCAAGGCCGGGGCAAGACGGCCAAGCCGCGCGACACCCCTCAAGCCTCCAAACATGCCTCCTGATAGCCGCCGCACCCCCGCCCTGCCAATCACCTTTTGGAGAACGCGGCGAAATGTCTTGGGCGAAGTCGGACAGGTTCAGGAAACTGGTGCGGGCGGCGGGGATCGAACCCGCACAGCCAAGGCCGAGGGATTTTAAGTCCCTTGCGTCTACCAGTTTCGCCACGCCCGCATTGCGCTTCCAATACCATGCCGGGGCGACATTGGAAGCTCCGCTCGGCGCGAATATCTGCAAATTTCGCTTCCCGTTGCCATTCGGCAAAGAGGCATTGCCCTGTTACGGGAAAACAAAAAGGGTGCGGCCGCTGACGCTGGCCGCACCCTCTTATTCAGCGATGTTTCAGGAGAACATCAGGCCGAAAGCTTGGCCGCGAGCTTCGCGACATGGGCGCCCTGGAAGCGGGCGGCATCCAGTTCGACCTGCGAAGGCTGGCGCGAACCGTCGCCGTCGGTGATGGTGGAGGCACCGTAGGGCGAGCCGCCCTTGATTTCGTCGACGCCCATCTGGCCCTGGAAGGCATAGGGAAGGCCGGCGACGACCAGACCGTGGTGGAGAAGGGTCGGGATGAAGCCGAGGATCGTCGATTCCTGGCCGCCGTGCTGCGTGGCCGACGAGGTGAAGACCGATCCGACCTTGCCGACGAGCTTGCCGGCAGCCCACAGGCCACCCGTCTGGTCCCAGAAGTTGCGCATCTGCGAAGCAACCGTGCCGAAGCGCGTGCCGGCGCCGACAATGATGGCATCGTAGTCAGCGAGTTCGTTGACCGTGGCGATCTCGGCCTTCTGGTCGAGCTTGTAGTAGGATGCCTTGGCGACTTCTTCGGAAACCAGTTCCGGAACGCGCTTGACGGTCACGTCGGCGCCGGCCGACTTTGCGCCTTCCGCCACGGCATACGCCATCGCTTCGATATGTCCGTAGGCCGAATAATAAAGAACCAGTACTTTCGCCATTGTCGTCTCCTGTTCGAAAAGGGCTTTCCGCTTGATCGCGGTGTCGTCTTGGATGTAGCACTTCGATGTGACAGCGTCACAACCCGCAGGGTCGACAGACTGTTCACCCAGTGTTGACAATACCCGCCGCCCGGTTGGGTTTCCATCCGAAATTCAGGACATCACCATGAGTTCCACGTCTGTCGCCACCGCCGCCATGCTCGCTATTGGTGACGAACTGCTGTCAGGCCGCACCAAGGACAAGAATATCGGCCAGCTCGCCGACGTACTGTTCCTCGCCGGCATCGACCTCAAGGAGGTGCGCATCGTCGGCGACGACGAGGATGCCATCGTCGAGGCGCTCAATGCGCTGCGCGCTCGCTATACCTATGTCTTCACCTCCGGCGGCATCGGTCCGACGCATGACGACATTACGGCAGACGCGATATCGAAGGCCTTCGGCGTACCGTGCCTGCATGATCCGCTCGCCATGCAGCTTCTAGGCGCGATGTACGAACGGCGCGGCGTGGAGTTCAACGAGGCCCGCCAGCGCATGGCGCGCATGCCGCAAGGGGCGGTCCACATCGAGAACGCAGTCTCGACTGCGCCTGGCTTCAATATCGGCAATGTCTATGTCATGGCCGGCGTTCCCCAGGTCTTCACCGCCATGCTCGGAACGATCATTCCTAAGCTGGAAGGGGGCGTTCCCATGCTGTCGCGCTCCGTCGCGTCGCCCTTTGGCGAGGGCGATATCGGCAGCGCGCTCGCGGCCATCCAGAAGAACCATCCAGAGACCAGCATCGGTTCCTATCCGCGCTTTTCCGAAAACCGGTTCTCGACGGAAATCGTCATTCGCAGCCGAGAAGAGGCCCCCGCCGAGGCCGCCGAACGTGATATAATGGCGATGATCGCCGAAATTGCTGCCGGCAAGGCAGCTTCTTGATCCTGATCAAGGTTCTGGCTGTATTGCGGGCGCAGATTTCGAGCGAACCAGATAGGAGGCCGAAATGACCTACAAGACCATTGTCGCGGTGCTGAGCACCGCAGAAGACGCCGGCAAGGTGACGGATCATGCCCTTGCGCTTGCGCGTCGCACGGGCGGCCACGTCATCGGCATTCACGCGGAAGCGCCCGTCGTCGTGACGCTGATCGCACCGATGGAATATCCCGATCCGAATGCCGTCCTGCAATTGCAGGAAAGGGCACAGCAACAGTCCCGCGCGGTGGAGGAAGCCTTCCGTTCCCGTTGCGAGCGTGACGATATTTCCTATGAATGGCGGCTGTTTACCGGTTCGGCCGGATACGCCTCCGCGGGTGTCATCGACAGCGCGCGCAGTGCCGACATCGTGCTTGCCGCGCAGTTCGACCCGGACATGGATGGCCCGGCCCGCGAGGATATCGAGGACCTGCTCTATGAAAGCGGTCGCCCTCTTTATCTTGTCTCCAACGCGCCGGCAGGCCCCGTCCCGATCGAGCGTGTGCTCGTGGCCTGGAACGGCTCGCGTGAATCGACCCGCGCCGTGTTCGATGCCCTGCCCTTCCTGACCGCCGCCAAGGAGGTCGAGATTTTCGCAATCGATCCGCCGGAGACCTCCATGCAGTCGCGCGATTTCTGCGGCGCCGAACTCGCCTCCACCCTGGCGCGCCATGGTGTCAGGGCGACGGTATCCTCCGGTGCTTCCGAGGGCCGATCGGTGGCCGATGTGCTCAATCATCGCGCCACTGAAATCGACGCCGGCCTCATCGTCATGGGTGCCTACAGTCACTCGCGGCTGCGTCAGCGACTGTTCGGCGGTGTCACCAGCGCGCTGATGCGTGATGCCCGCGTGCCGACGCTGATGTCGCGCTGACCCGTTGAATGCGATGACTTGCCTGTGGATCGGCGGCTGACGAGGGTCTGCCGCCGATTTTCTTGGGGTCAGGTTTGCAGTAGAGAGGTGGAATCTTCTTTTTCCGCCGTTCAGGAGCCCGTCATGTCGCTGCCCGACAAAGCCTTTCCCGTTTCCTGGGACCAGTTTCACCGCGACGCGCGCGCCCTCGCCTGGCGCCTGGCCGACGGCGACCGAGAATGGAAGGCGATCGTCTGTATTACGCGCGGCGGCCTCGTGCCGGCTGCGGTCATTTCCCGCGAGCTCAACATCCGCCTCATTGAGACGGTGTGCGTCGCCTCCTACCACGACTATGTCTCGCAAGGGGAAATGCACGTTCTGAAGGGAATTTCACCGGAGCTCACCCAACAGGGCGGCGAAGGCATCCTCATCGTTGATGACCTCACCGATACCGGCAAGACCGCTGCACAGGTTCGCGCCATGCTGCCGAAGGCGCATTTCGCAGCCGTCTACGCCAAGCCGAAAGGCCGTCCACTCGTGGATACCTTTGTGACCGAGGTCAGCCAGGACACCTGGATCTATTTTCCCTGGGATATGGGTTTCACGTACCAGGAACCGATTGCCAAGGGCTCGCGCGGCTGACACGCCGCCGCTCTTGAGCCGCGCCATGCGCGGTGCACCAGCCCTTCCAAGCCGGCGCATATGTCTTATGCCGCCGGCTTTTCCTTGCCGGCGGACGGCTGGAAGGGCGGCAGACAGAATCACTTTATCCACGGATCACAGAGCGGCCGGGATGACCATTCCCAAAAGTCCGAACCGGGATAATGCCCCGTGTTTTTACCCCTCATTTTTTCTCGTTTTCCACAGCGGTGTATCGGCTGCCCTGCCCGTTTGGCCGGAACCGCCTGAGTTATCAGGCGTTGAGCTCTGTCCCCATTTTCCACAGCCGCATGGCACAAGATATAGGGTTCAAACTTCGTTCACAAACCAGCCCTTGACGAGAATCAGGCAGATGGGGTTAATGAGAACCAAGGTTGCGGCGGCGCCTGAACCGTAAGTCACGAGGTCGGTTCTCATCACGAAATCGCGTTGGATGCGCATGTGGCCGGGCGGAATATCCGCTCGCCACAAGGGTATTTTCGCGTCCTTTTTCTGGTGCGCCAAAGTTCCCTGAAGCACTGGCATAAAGAAACTGTTAATACTATATTTAGCGTTTGCAGCCAGAATAAGCACAAGATACAGGAATACCCGAGATCAAATCGGGTTTCCCATACGGACTGGAAGATCGGGGCTGGCTGCAGGGATATTGCGGCCTGGCGGGGATATTTTTGCCCTGTTTTGCGACAGGATGCGGCACAGAGGACAACGGACAATGCGTATAGAACGTCGTTTCACCAAACCGGGCCAATCGGCCTATGCGGACATCGAGTTCCGCAAGGCCACCAGCGAGATCAAGAACCCGGATGGATCCATCGTCTTCCGGCTGGCCGATATCGATGTGCCCCAGCAGTTCAGCCAGGTCGCAGCCGACATCCTCGCCCAGAAGTACTTCCGCAAGGCTGGCGTGCCCGCGCGCCTGAAGAAGGTCGAGGAAAACGACGTACCGTCGTTCCTGTGGCGCTCCGTGCCGGACGCCGAAGCCTTGAAGGCGCTCCCCGAGGGTGAGCGCTTCGGCTCGGAAACCGATGCGCGCCAGGTCTTCGACCGTCTCGCCGGCACCTGGACCTACTGGGGCTGGAAGGGCAAGTACTTCGCAACCGAGGAAGACGCCGCCGCCTTCAAGGACGAACTCGCCTATATGCTCGCCACCCAGCGCGTCGCACCGAACTCGCCGCAGTGGTTCAACACCGGCCTGCACTGGGCCTATGGCATCGACGGCCCCGGTCAGGGCCATTTCTATGTCGACCCCTTCACCGGCAAGCTGACCAAGTCCAAGTCGGCTTACGAGCATCCCCAGCCGCATGCCTGCTTCATCCAGTCCGTCGAGGACGATCTCGTCAACGAGAACGGCATCATGGACCTGTGGGTGCGTGAAGCCCGCCTCTTCAAATACGGCTCGGGCACCGGCTCCAACTTCTCGCATCTGCGCGGCGAAGGCGAAAAGCTTTCGGGCGGCGGCCGTTCCTCCGGCCTGATGAGCTTCCTGAAGATCGGCGACCGGGCAGCCGGCGCCATCAAGTCGGGCGGCACGACGCGTCGTGCGGCCAAGATGGTCGTGGTCGACATCGACCATCCGGATATCGAGGCCTACATCAACTGGAAGGTCAAGGAAGAGCAGAAGGTCGCGGCCCTCGTCACCGGCTCCAAGATCGTCGCCGGTCACCTGAAGGCCATCATGAAGGCCTGCGTCAACTGCTCGGCCGAAGGCGACCGCTGCTACGACCCGGCTGAAAACCCGGCGCTGAGGCGCGAAATCCGCGCAGCCAAGAAGTCCCAGGTCCCGGAAAACTACATCAAGCGCGTTATCCAGTTCGCCAAGCAGGGCTACAAGGACCTTGAGTTCAAGACCTACGACACGGACTGGGATTCGGAAGCCTACCTCACGGTCTCCGGCCAGAACTCCAACAACTCCGTCTCGCTCAAGGACGACTTCCTGCGGGCCGTAGAGAATGACTACGACTGGAACCTGACCGCCCGCAAGGACGGCAAGGTCATGAAGACGCTGAAGGCGCGTGACCTCTGGGAGCAGATCTCCTATGCCGCCTGGGCGTCCGCCGATCCGGGCCTGCACTTCAACACGACGATGAACGACTGGCACACCTCGCCGGCCGCGGGCCCGATCCGCGCCTCGAACCCGTGCTCGGAATACATGTTCCTCGACGATACCGCCTGCAACCTCGCCTCGCTGAACCTGCTTCAGTTCAAGGATGCGGCCACCAAGAACATCAACATTGCCGATTACGAACACGCCGTGCGCCTCTGGACCATCGTGCTGGAAGTCTCGGTCATGATGGCGCAGTTCCCCTCGCGCCAGATCGCGGAACGCTCCTACGAGTACCGCACGCTCGGCCTCGGCTACGCCAATATCGGCGGCCTGCTGATGTCCTCCGGCATTCCGTATGACTCGACGGAAGGCCGCGCCATCGCCGGTGCACTGACCGCCATCATGACGGGCGTCTCTTATGCGACCTCCGCCGAGATGGCGAGCGAGCTCGGTCCGTTCCCGAATTTCGAGCCGAACCGCGACAACATGCTGCGCGTCATGCGCAACCACCGCCGCGCCGCCTATGGCGAAACCACCGGTTATGAGGCTCTCTCCGTCAACCCGGTCGCCCTCATCCATGACGAGTGCCCGGACCAGACGCTGATCGTTCATGCCAAGGCTGCCTGGGACAAGGCCGTCGCGCTCGGTGAAAAGCACGGCTACCGCAATGCCCAGACGACCGTTATCGCGCCGACCGGCACGATCGGCCTCGTCATGGACTGCGACACGACCGGCATCGAGCCCGACTTCGCGCTGGTGAAGTTCAAGAAGCTGGCCGGCGGCGGTTACTTCAAGATCATCAACCGCGCCGTTCCCGAAGCGCTGCGCACGCTCGGCTACTCCGAAAGCCAGATCGCCGAGATCGAGGCCTATGCCGTCGGCCACGGCAACCTCAATCAGGCGCCGGCCGTCAACCCCGGCTCGCTGAAGGCAAAGGGCTTTACCGACGAGAAGATCGAAGCGGTCAGCGCAGGCCTCAAGGCCGCCTTCGACATCAAGTTCGCCTTCAACCAGTGGACGCTTGGCGCCGACTTCCTCAAGGAAACCCTCAAGGTTTCCGACGAGCAGCTCTCCGACATGTCCTTCAACCTTCTGGAGCATATCGGCTTCTCGAAGAAGGAGATCGAGGCTGCCAACATCCACGTCTGCGGTGCCATGACGCTGGAAGGCGCGCCGTTCCTGAAGGCGGAGCACCTCGCCGTCTTCGATTGCGCCAACCCCTGCGGCAAGATCGGCAAGCGCTACCTTTCGGTCGAAAGCCACATCCGCATGATGGCGGCCGCCCAGCCCTTCATCTCGGGCGCGATTTCCAAGACGATCAACATGCCGAACGAGGCGACCGTCGAGGACTGCAAGAACGCCTACATGCTTTCGTGGAAGCTTGCGCTGAAGGCCAACGCCCTCTACCGCGACGGCTCCAAGCTCTCCCAGCCGCTCAACGCCTCGCTGATCGAGGATGAAGAGGACGAGGACGACGCGATCGAGGCGCTGGTTGCAGCCCCCGCTGCCGCACAGGCCGTCACGGTCACGGAAAAGATCGTCGAGCGCATCATCGAGCGTGTCGTGCGTGACCGCGAAAAGCTGCCGAACCGCCGCCAGGGTTACACCCAGAAGGCTGTCGTTGGTGGACACAAGGTCTATCTGCGCACCGGCGAGTTCGGTGACGGCCGCCTCGGTGAGATCTTCATCGACATGCACAAGGAAGGTGCCGCCTTCCGTGCGATGATGAACAACTTCGCCATCGCCATCTCGCTGGGTCTCCAGTACGGCGTGCCGCTCGAGGAATATGTGGAGGCCTTCACCTTCACCAAATTCGAGCCGGCCGGCATGGTTCAGGGTAACGACGCGATCAAGAATGCGACCTCGATCCTCGACTACGTGTTCCGCGAACTCGCCGTGTCCTATCTCGGCCGCCATGACCTCGCGCATGTCGACCAGTCTGACTTCTCCAACACGGCGCTCGGCAAGGGCATCCAGGAAGGCAAGACCAACCCGTTCTCGACCGGCTGGACGCGCGGCCACAAGCCGACGCTCATCCAGGGCGGCCAGTCGGGCGAGCGCCAGCTCGGCGAACCGAAGGGTGCGGCGACTGCCGCTCCGGCAAAGGCAGCCGCGACCGGCAACGTGACGGCTTTCGCCGGCAGCGCCGCGCGCAAGATCGAGCCGACCGTGGCGATCTCCACCAACGAAATCGTCGCCTTCAAGCGCGATTACGAGGAGCGCGCGGCCGACCTCGCCGAGGAGATCGCGGAAGAGGTCGCCGGAGAAGCCGAACAGAGCGTAACCGCCCTCTTCTCCGACAAGGCCGCAGCCGAAGCGGCATCTGCGAAGGCCGATGCCAAGAAGCTCGAAGCCGAACGCCGCATGCGCTCGATTGCTCAAGGCTATACTGGCAACATGTGCTCCGAGTGCCAGAACTTCACCATGGTGCGCAACGGCACCTGCGAGAAGTGCGATACCTGCGGCGCAACAAGCGGCTGCTCCTGATCTGACACCCATGACCGGGGCGGAAGCGCGCCGGTTCTTGTTTAGCTCAGAAAGACCTTCGCAATAGAAAAAGGCCCGGCGCATTGCGCCGGGCCTTTTGTCTTGAAGGCTTCCCTTAAGGTCAGAACTTGACCTTAAGGGAGGTTGAAATGGCCGAAACCAGGTCGTTGTCGAAATCGTAGGAGGCGCGCTGGCCGTAAGCGCGGCCGTCTTTGACGATCTCGCGGGAGGAGCCGCTGGTCAGGAGGCCCAAGGCACCGCTCAGGCGGAGCTCGATGTTCTCCGTCGGGGTATAGGCGACGCCAGCGCCAAGCGTCCAGGTGTCGGTGTGCGTACCAATCCCCGTGCTAACGCCGCGATCCCAAGTCAGGCTTGCTGCACCGCTCCACTGTTCATTGAACTTGTGACCCGCACCGCCTGAAATCGTCCAGCCATCGCGATAAAGCAGGTCGATTGAAGTGAGCTCGCCCGATACCGGATTGGACGCGTCCTTAGTGACACACGAAACAGCGCCCTTCGTAGCAGTCGCGCAAAATGGCAGGCTTTGTAGTTGGCTCCAGTCAGTCCACTTAACGGAACCGAAAACGAGCCAACCAGGCGCTACACCAGTCTGAAATTTCAGTTCGAGCGAATCGGGCATACTCGTCGAACCGTAGACCGAATGCGTCATTCCGGTGTAGCCGGGCTTAATAAAATCTGGCACCTGTGTCAGATCAAGCGTACCGGTAATGTCTTTTAGATTGACTGCACTATTATAGACAAGACTGGTTCGCAAAGCATATTCTTCGATTTCATAAGCAACGCCAGCACGCCAGCCCCAACCATCGCCTTTCATTTCAAGGTGCCCAACACCCGTACCAAGAAAGCTGGGAACGTCCGCTGCCAACCGATCCTGAAAACCCGAAAGCTCCTGATAAAAGGCGCCCCCGATAATGCGGAACTGTCCTGGCCCCATATCAAAAGAATAAGAGCACGTCGTCGCATAATTGTTGCTTTTGATCTTCGTCTCGATGTTTTCATTCGCACCGACCCAGTTTCGACCCTGATTAAGGTGCGCGCCCCAAGGCTGCGAATAGTCGAACATGCAGTCT
The DNA here is from genome assembly GCF_022601905.1 of Shinella sedimenti. Classification (NCBI taxonomy): domain Bacteria; kingdom Pseudomonadati; phylum Pseudomonadota; class Alphaproteobacteria; order Hyphomicrobiales; family Rhizobiaceae; genus Shinella; species Shinella sedimenti. Next base: position 88,540 of record NZ_JAKVIN010000001.1, on the reverse strand, counting down.
ACTGCCTCACCAAGGCCGGCCTTGAACCCGATCCGTGGAACCCAATATCCTTCCGTGGCGCGGATGCCATTGCTTGGACGACCGGTGTCTATACCGTCGGCGGATTCCGTATCCCGCACATTGTTCAGCTTGCGCTGCGGATTGACGTAGGTCACGGACGAATCGATGACGTAGTCCGAAGGATCGAACAGGAGGTCGATATTGTAGCCGCCCCGTTCAAGGCCGCCTGCCTGTGCGGATGTGGCCGCCAAAAGCGTGGCGGCGGTCATGGCCCCGAGGCCGAAATTCTTCTTACGCATGCGATCCTCCCCTGCGAATAGCGACGTGCCGAAAGTGCCCCTCGCACACGCCTGTCCATCAAGACTATCGAAGACGACATCCGACTTGGCAAACCCCAGTTTTTCGCGGTGTTTTCCAGCGCAGGTCGCAAAATTACGTAAGCTTTTTCTGAAGCCCCTCAACATGCGAGGTCTCCGGAAAATCTTTCCAAGAATCACTTAATAATTCCTGAAATTGAGATGGCGGTTTCCATTGAGAGGCGCGATGTCACATTTTTGATACAGCGGGGCTTTTGTGCCCCGCCCTCAAATACAAAACCGCGCCGAAAGGTTTCGGCGCGGTTTCGCAGGTTAGGCAATCGGGAATCAGCCGGCTTCGCTGACCCGCGAAAGCGCCAAGGCAAGGCTGGCAAGTTGCTGCTCGAGTTCCGCAAAGCGTTCCCGTTCCGCTTCCACGAGTTCCGGCTTGGCATTCGCGACGAACTTTTCGTTCGAAAGCTTGCTTTCGATACGTGCGGCCTCTGCCTTCGCCTTGTCGATTGCTTTTTCGAGGCGGGCTTTCTCCACGGCGAGATCGATCAGGCTGCCAAGCGGCAGGCAGGCCGTGGCCTCGCCGACGACGATCTGGGCAGCACCCTTCGGAGCCGTATCCTCGAGCCGGATTTCTGAAACGCGTGCGAGACGGCGGATGGCCGAATCGTGTGTGACCAGCCGGCCCTTCGTCTGCGCACTGGTGCCGACCATGACGAGCGGTGCCGTCGCACTCGGCGGCACGTTCATCTCCGCCCGCACCGAGCGGAGGCCGGAAACGAGATCCACCAGCCAGTTGATCTCGTCGGCAGCCGCTTCGTCGGCGTAGGCGGGAGCGGGCCAGTCGGCGTGGCAGATGAGGCCGTCGCGGCTCTTGCCCTCACCGGCGGTGTGCGCCCACAGTTCCTCGGTCATGAACGGCATGAACGGATGGAGCAGCTTGTAGATCTCCTCCAGAACATAGGCCGCGCAGGCCTGGGATTCGGCCTTGGCCGCCGCGTCCTCGCCACCGAAGACGGGCTTCAGCAGTTCGAGATACCAGTCGCAGAACTGGTTCCAGACAAAGCGATAAAGCGAACTTGCCGCATCGTTGAAGCGGTAGGTCTCGATCGCCTCGGTGACATCCCGCGCCGTGCGGGCGAGCTCCGTCAGAATCCAGCGGTTGATGGTGAGCGATGCGGTCTCCGGCACGAACTTCGGGTCGCTCGCCACGCCGTTCATCTCGGCGAAGCGCGTGGCGTTCCAGAGCTTGGTGCCGAAATTGCGGTAGCCGGCGATCCGGGCCGGGTCGAGCTTCACATCGCGCCCCTGCGCCGCCATGATGGCAAGCGTGAAGCGCAGCGCATCCGCACCGTATTCATCGATCAGTTCGAGCGGGTCGATGACGTTGCCTTTCGACTTCGACATCTTCTGCCCGTTCTTGTCGCGCACGAGGGCGTGAACATAGACCGTGTGGAACGGCTCGACCGGGTTGCCGGCCCCGTCCTTCATGAAATGCAGGCCCATCATCATCATGCGGGCAACCCAGAAGAAGATGATGTCGAAACCAGTGACGAGAACATCGGTCTGGTAGTACTTTTCCAGTTCCTTCGTCTGTTCCGGCCAGCCGAGCGTCGAAAACGGCCAGAGCGCGGAAGAGAACCAGGTGTCTAGCACATCCTCGTCCCGCGTCAGGATCTCGCCCGGCGCGAAATTCTCCAGCTTCTCCTCGACCCACGCCTTCCACGGCCCTTCATGGGCAATGTAGTGCTGGATGGCAGCGTGAAGCGCCTCTTCTTCGGTCTTTTCGACGAAGACCTGGCCGTCCGGGCCGTACCAGGCCGGGATCTGGTGACCCCACCAGAGCTGGCGCGAAATGCACCACGGCTCGATGTTTTCCATCCAGTCGAAATAGGTCTTTTCCCAATTCTTTGGAACGAAGTTGGTGCGCCCCTCGCGGACGGAGGCAATGGCCGGCTCCGCCAGTGTCTTGGCGTCGGCAAACCACTGGTCGGTCAGCATCGGCTCGATGACGACGCCGGAGCGATCGCCGAAGGGCTGCATGATCTTCTTGTTCTCGACATAGGGAATGTCGTTGCCTTCGGCATCCTTGACGGTGACGGCAAGTCCCTCGGCATTGATCGCATCGACAATACGCTTGCGCGCCTCGTAGCGGTCGAGACCACGATATTCGTCGGGAACGAGGTTGATGTCATCAACCTCGGCCTCGGTGGGAACCGCACCCGTGCGCGCAATTTCCAGCGCCTGCGCCGCATAGACGGCATAGGGTTCGCCATCGGCGCGCATGGCCGCGCGGGTATCCATCAGGCGATACAGCGGAATGTTGTTGCGGCGGGCAACCTGATAGTCGTTGAAGTCATGCGCGCCGGTGATCTTGACCGCACCCGAGCCGAAATCCTTTTCCGGATATTCGTCCGTGATGATGGGGATCAGACGGCGATGTTCCTTCGGACCGACCGGGATCTCGCAGAGCTTACCAACGATCGGCGCATAGCGTTCATCCGTCGGATGAACCGCGACGGCACCGTCACCCAGCATTGTTTCGGGGCGCGTCGTGGCGATCGAGATATAGTCGCGCTCTTCCTGGAAGACGACGTTACCATCGGCGTCCTTCTCGACATAGGTATAGGTCGCCCCGTCGGCCAGCGGGTACTTGAAGTGCCACATATGACCGTCGACTTCCTTGTTCTCGACCTCAAGGTCGGAAATCGCCGTCTCGAACTTGGGATCCCAGTTGACCAGACGCTTGCCGCGATAGATCAGGCCTTCCTTGTAAAGCGAAACGAAGACCTCCCGAACGGCTTCGGACAGGCCCTCATCCATGGTGAAGCGCTCACGCGACCAGTCGCAGGAGGCGCCGAGGCGCTTCAACTGGTTGAAGATCAGCCCGCCGGATTCCGCCTTCCATTCCCAGACCTTCTCGATGAAGGCCTCGCGGCCCATCTCGCGACGGCCCGGCAGCTTTTCGGCGGCGAGCTTGCGCTCGACAACCATCTGGGTCGCGATGCCGGCATGGTCCATGCCCGGCTGCCACAACACGTCCTTGCCGCGCATACGCTCGAAGCGGACCATGATGTCCTGGAGCGTATTGTTCAGCGCGTGCCCCATATGCAGTGAGCCTGTCACGTTCGGCGGCGGGATAACGATGGTGAAGGTCTCGGCGCCGGGCTCGGAGCCCTCGCCGGCGCGGAAGGCATCCGCGTCTTCCCATGCCTTGGCAATGCGCGGCTCGACCGCTGCGGAATCGTAATTTTTCTCAAGCATTTTCGTGCGTGGCCTGCTGTTTATCGGTGAAGTTTGTAAACCGGATGGCCGGCATGAAGTCAACAATATCAGAAGAAAAGCCGCCCCGGGGGTCCGGTGCGGCTCAAATCGTATCCTGTTTCGGAAGCGGCGTCTTCGATCAGCGGCGAGAGCCGCGCGCCACCCGCTCGATTTCCTCACGCACGAGACGCTCCACCAGCGTCGGCAGGTTGTCATCCAGCCATTCCTGGAGCATCGGGCGCAGCATGTCCTCGGCAATCTCGTCGAAGGAGCGGCGCGGGCCGGCATCGACGGCCTGCGCAAGAGCGCCGAAGGACAGCGCCACACGTTCGCCGACAGCCGGCGACACCAGCGCTGCAATGTCCCTGTTGACCTCGGTCGGGGCGGCCTCTTCCTGCTGGACCGGCTGCACATCAGCGGTCTCGACCGGAGCCGGCTGAGGGTCGGATACCAGCGCGAGTGCCGGTTCAACGACGGGCTCCATGCGGGCAACAGGCTCTTCGGCGGACGGAAGCCGGCCGGCGCCTGCGGACATGCGGCTCGTGACGAGCGGGCTCTCTTCACGGGAGACAGGCGACGGAACGACCGGCTCGCTTTCGACTGGCTCGCGATGCGCAGCGACGTGACGCTCGGAGGCGGCACGAACACGGGCGGCGACGTCGGCCAGAGAAAGCGCCGGCTGTGCAGGTTCGCTGTGACGAATCACGGGCTCGACCGGAGCCTGCCGCGGCTCTTCCATCCTGAAGCGCTCGATCATGGCGGTATGTTCCGGCAGCGCGGAATGGCTTTCCGTCGTGATGTCGAAACCGTCGTCCTGTGCATCGGGAGCGAGATCCGGCTGCGCCTCGTTGTTCTCGATGATCTTGCGGATGGACGCCAGGATTTCATCCATGGACGGTTCACGCGCTACATTTGGCTGAGCCATTTTTATCCCCGTTCTCTCGCGGCGGCCGCGACGCACAAGACGTGGCATGCCGGACCTGCTGAAGACCCTAGGCGAGTTCACCGACGAACTAAATCGCCGCGAATCATGTGTCACTAGTGATGCACAGATTTGTTTACCCTGCCAAGGCCGTGGCCTGCGCGATGCCTTGCGGCCGGGCAAAAGAAAGAGCCCGCGGCGGTTGCTGCGGGCTCTTCGAATCTTGTTCCGGAAAGGGTCTCGTCAGAAAACGAAATCCTTGGCCTTGCGGAAGCCGGGCAGCGGCTTGACGGCCGTATTGAAGGCATAGCGTTCGGAAACGCGACCGCCTTCCTTGATATAGAGGCGAGCTTGCGAAGCATTGCCATAGCCTTCCACGACGACGAGGCGGCCACCGTCGCGCAGCTGCGCGAAAAGCGCTTCCGGCACGAACTCGACAGCGCCGTGCACGAAGATCACGTCATAGGGTGCTTCAGCCGCATAGCCGGCCTCGAGATCGCCGGTAACGACGGCGACATTGTCATAGCCGAGACGCGCGAGCGTTTCCGTCGCGGTCGCGGCAAGTTCCGCATCGCTTTCGAGGGCCACGACGGAGCTGCCCAGCAACGACAGGATCGCCGAGGCGTAACCCGTGCCGCAGCCCACTTCCAGCACCACATCGCTTGTCGCGATCTCGGCGAGCTGAATGAGCTTGGCGAGAGGCGACGGCTCCATCAGATAGCGGCCGGCCGTCAGCTGAATGTCGTTGTCGATATAGGCGAGCGGCTTTGCAGCCGCGGGCACGAACTCCTCGCGCGCAACGGTCAGGAAGGCGTCAAGCACTTCGTGCGACGTCACATCCGTCGTACGGATCTGGTTGTCCACCATCTTCGTGCGCGCTGCTTTGTAGTCAATCATCTCTAGCCCTTGAAGTGAGACGGCGTGAACCGGCGCAAAGGCCCGGTCCGGTGCCGGATGCATCGCAGTTCTCTTAGTGCGCTTTCGGGCCGGGTGTCCAGTGGCGCAAGGAGATTGCGCGCAAAAACCGCGACGTTTCCCGAGTGCACCCTCAGGGTTTGGATTGCGGCGGGTTATCATGAATAAAACAGTCAACATATTATTGCTTCAAGCACCGGAAATGTCGTATTGGACACTCATGTTTTACGGCGCCTGCGCCGTGCCCTCGCCCTTCCCGGGCTCTTGAACTTGAAGACGCAAGAGGAATACGCCGTGCTGAAACGGTCTCGACTGCTATTCGCGATCATCCTGATGGCGATCACCGCCCCGAATATCGTTCTGGCGCAGGCACAGACCCCGTCGGTCCAGACGGAAGGCCAGCCGGAAGCTAGCCAGACCGAGGGCTCCACGCCGACGGTCACGACGCAAACCACCTCACAACCGGCGACGACAGATAATTCGGTCGAGGCCGCCACCGAACTCGACGCGCTCGATGCAGACGAGGCGGCGGCTGACGAGCGACAGGCCGGCCTGCCGCACGATCTGTCGCCCTGGGGCATGTTCATGGCGGCGGATATCGTGGTGAAGGGCGTGATGCTCGGCCTTGCCTTCGCCTCCGTCGTCACCTGGACTGTGCTGCTGGTGAAACTGGCCGAACTCGGTGCAGCTCAGCGCTCGGCAAGCCTTGCCGTTCGCGAACTTGTCGCCGCACGTGGCCTCGTTGATGGCGAAGCGGCCGTCGGGCGCGGCATCGTCGGCCGCATGACGCAGGCGGCACGCGCGGAAATGAGCGCGTCGGAAGGCGTTCTCGACCACGTCTCCGACGGCGGCGTGAAGGAGCGCATCGCATCGCGTCTCTCCCGCATGGAAATCCATGCCGGCCGCAGCATCGCCAAGGGAACGGGCCTGCTTGCGACCATCGGTTCGACGGCCCCCTTCGTCGGCCTGTTCGGCACGGTCTGGGGCATCATGAACTCCTTCATCGGAATCTCGAAGGCGCAGACCACGAACCTCGCCATCGTAGCGCCCGGCATTGCCGAGGCACTGCTGGCGACCGCCATCGGCCTTGTCGCCGCTATCCCGGCCGTTGTGATCTACAACTTCCTCGCCCGCGCCATCACCGGCTATCGCCAGAAGCTGGGCGACGCCTCAGCCGCGATCGAACGGCTTGCCAGCCGCGATCTCGATGTGCGCCGCGCCCACCGCCAGCACGCCCAGCGCGCCGCAGGCACCATCGCGAAGGTCGGGTAACGTCATGGCCAGCAAGATCAAGGAAGGCGGCGGCGACGATCTCGAGGAGAACAGCGAAATCAACGTGACGCCGTTCATCGACGTCATGCTCGTGCTGCTCATCATCTTCATGGTCGCGGCCCCGCTGGCCACCGTCGATATCAATGTCGACCTGCCCTCCTCCGTCGCCCAGCCGACGCCGCGGGAAGACAAGCCGGTCTTCATGACGCTGAAGAAGGACCTCACGGTCTCCATCGGCAACGGCGAGATTGCGCGGGATAATTTCGGTCCCGAACTCGATGCGGTGACCGAGGCCAACAAGGATACGCGAATCCTGCTGCGCGCCGACAAGAGCGTCGACTATGGCAGCGTCATGGATGTGATGAACCTGCTGCGCGCCGCGGGCTACGGCAAGATCGCCCTAGTCGGCCTGGAAGGCGCTGCGGCGCAGTAAACGCATGAGAGGCACGCCCTGCGGCGTGCCTCTCATGAATACTACCTTGATCTACCACTTCACCGTTCAGGCGGCCTTGGCTTTTGCCGTCGTCTTGTTGATGGCGGTGACGGCAAGGTTGGTGAGCTTGTTGTTCGTCGCTTTTTCCTGGTCAAGGATTTCGCTCAGGATCTTGTGCGCCTCGTCATGGCCGAGGTCCTTGGCCCATTCCCTCAGCGACCCGTACCGGGCGATCTCGTAATGCTCCACGGCCTGGCACGCGGCCAGCAGTCCGGCATCGAGCGCGGTGCCCTTGGCGTCCTTCATGAGACCGTCGGCCTCCTTGATCAGCCCTTCGATGGCATCACACTTCTCGCCGGATGCCGTCTTGCCGATCGATTTGAAGACCTGCTCCAGCTTCTTGATCTGCTCCTTGGTTTCCGCAAGATGGTCCTCGGCGGCCTTGCGAAGCTCCGCGCTTCCCGCGGCCTTGGCCACCTTTGGCAAAGCCTTGGTGATGGCATTCTCAGCGTAGTAGACGTCCTGCAGCGTATGTTCGAAAATGTCGGACAGCGATTTCATGGGGTCTCTCCTTTGAGGTAATGACCCGAGGAAAATCCATCGACCGGGGAAACGTTCCGGCCCGTCGGCAAAATAGGTCGCACGACGACCGTCACCTATCGATACATTTGGGGAAGAGAGTGGAGGCCTCGCCCGGAATCGAACCGGGGTGCAAGGATTTGCAGTCCTCTGCGTAACCACTCCGCCACGAGGCCGTCCGTTTGCTATAAAGCGAGTGGTGCCGGGCGTTTAGAACGAATTGAGAGTGCGCGCAAGGGGCTTCGCTGCGATTGCCTTCCTTTTTTCATTGAGACGGCTCCTGAAACCGTCGCGGCAGGACGTAACTGCCCTGCCCGGCTTGACACTGCCAATGTAGAGAATGAAAAAGACCAATCTAATATATTGTTTTCCTTACAGGAATGTAATGTGTGCATTCAGTTTTCGTTCATCCTGTCCGCAATAGGGTCTCCTCATCAACAACGAGGAAACGTTCACATGAAGCTCTTCACCCGCACTCTTCTCGCCGCCGTCGCCCTGTCCTTCGCGGCCGCACCGATGGCGCAGGCGCAGCAGCATGGCCATGATCGCAAGCCGGGCTATTCCTCCTCCTGGAAGAAGAACGACTACAAGAAGAAGCGGCACCACTGGAGCAAGGGCCAGCGCTATTCCGACTGGAAGCGCCGTCCTCCGGTGCGTGACTACCACCGCCACGGTCTGCGCAAGCCCGGCCGCGGCCAGCAGTGGGTGAAGGTCGACAACACCTATCTTCTGCTGAGCGTTGCATCAGGCCTGATTCTCGGCGTCGCCGCAGCCCGGTAAGAGTAATAAGACAAAACGCCACCGTAGCCCTCGGCCGCGGTGGCGTTTTGACGTTTCAGCGCAAAAACAGCGCCGTTGCATAAAGCCCCAGTCCGAAGACCGTATGGGCGAGCAGGTTGAAGATCCGCACCGTGTTGGCATTCGGCAGCCTCGAAGCGGCAATCCCGATGCCAAGGCCCGGCTGCAACAGAAACCAGCCCGCAGCCACCGTGACGACGCCCCAGATCCACGCCGGAAGGAACGTCGGCGCGGCAAGCCAAGTCGGCCCGACGATCAGCACGAGCATCACGCCGTAAAGGATACCGACGGCATAATGGCCGATCCATCCCAGTGCCAGCTCGTGTTCATAAGGCGCAGCGCGACCGATATCGTCGTGAAAGACGGTTCCGTTCTTCAGATGCCAGAACCAGCGCCCGACGGGCGCCCAATTGGGCCGCGGCTGGCGAAAGACCTTCCACAGCAGGATCGCCCATATATCCATCAGGAGCGTGGCGCCCGTCCCGATCAGGACACCCTTCAAAAGCAATTCCATCATTTCCCCCATCACGAACCAGCTTCGCGTTTAGAGCAGGTTCGTATGGGAGAGGCAATCAAGGCTGGCGGCGGCCGTCGCGTCGCATCTTGCGTGTCGCCCACCACACGGCGAGGCGGCGGCGCTGCCGGCGCACGAAATGGGAATCATGGGAAAGCACGAGCAGGCCGAGCGGCAGCATCCAGAATCCGAGCACCGGCAGGAAGCCCAGCAGGCCGCCAATCATCAGAAGCACACCGATGAGCGTGCGTAGCCAGCGTGATTCCGGCAATTTGATCCTGAGCGAACCGATGACGATCTGCCGTGTCCTAGGATCGATCCCGAAATGCATGTTGGATTTTCGCACGGACATTCACGGCTCATTTTCTTGTAAAGCCCGGAATACCAGGGCTCTTCCTCACCCCAGTTGGAGACTTCTCCACAATCAATCAAGCCCATTGCATTTTTTTGTCAAAAAGCGCTTGGCAAATCGATCAGGCGTTTGTATTACGCGCTCACTCCGCAGCGAGCGGATGATCCCTGGTAGCTCAGCGGTAGAGCATTCGACTGTTAATCGACAGGTCGCCGGTTCGAATCCGGCCCGGGGAGCCAAATTCTGAAAGGGGCCGCGCTGTATAGCGAGGCCCCTTTTCAGTTTCTGGACGATCCACCAAAACTCTTGTTCACAGAAGACACCGTGAAGCACGTCATGCAGACGTGCCCGTCCGGTTACATTTCCGATTACCGCAGATTTTCAGGTCCGATTACCGCAGATTTTCAGGCTGACGCTTGATGTTCATCTGGAGTTCATGGCGGCTGGCGAAGCGGCCGAGGAGCTGCAGCAGCTTGCGCTCCTGCGCTTTGTCGACACCGTTCTTCTGGCAATGAGCCGCGACGTCGATGACGGCGCGGCTCTGCGTTTTTCCGAGCTGGCGATTGTTGATATGTTCGGTCATGGCGGGCCTCCTCGTAAATCACGGGAGAAATCGGCCGGGCCGCACTTTGTTCCCGACCGTTCTTTATATTAGGCAACCATTCCGGCGCCCGTCTGGCCTGCCGTGCGCACAGCGCCATAGTCGCGCTCGTGACGGCGGCGGAACGCCTGGCTGCGCTCGCGGGAACCGGCGGAAGGATCGCTGCGCATGACCTCGATCATGCCGTCGGCATAGGTGCCTGTGGCGATATCGTCGTCTGCATCTGTGCTGGCCTGAAAGAATCCGAAAAGCATGGAGCTCCTCCCTTCATGATCGAACTGGACATGCAACGGACGAAAACGAAATTGGTTTCAGCCGATCGTCCGATAGACGCAAAATTAACCATCTTTGCTAACAGGCCGTTAAAGGTCGGCGCTTTTCGCACAGCCCCGGCATATGCAGATGATCCACTTCAGCACGATTTTCGTATTGGTGTTTCGCCACATTGGCGTTAGCCTTCCTCGACATCGGGTTGGCAGAGGGGCAATCGATGACGAGTGAAGACGTTGCAGACATAGCATTTTCCGGCCACGAGCGGCTGACGCGGGAGACGTTTGCGGAGCGCACGAAGGCGTTGCCCTTGCGCGCGCGCCTCGTGCTGAAGGGACTTCTGGACATCGAGGCGGGCACGCTCGCCATGACGCTGCCTGAAGGACAAGTCTTCGTGATCGAAGGCGAAAGACCGGGACCGGCCGCCGCCGTGACACTCAATAACTGGAACCTCGTTCACCGCGCCGTCACCGGCGGCACGATCGGGGTCGCGGAAAGCTATATGGACGGCGATTGGGAAAGCCCCGATGCCGGTGCCTTTCTCGAACTTGTCCTCATCAATCCGCAGGTCGGGCGTAATTACGCCAACGGCCCCCGCGGCCTCTTTCTTCTCGTCGAGAAATTCCGTCATTGGCTGAACACCAACACGCGCCGTGGCGCGCAGCGCAACATCTCGGCGCATTACGACCTCGGCAACCAGTTCTACTCCCAGTGGCTCGACCCGACGATGACCTATTCGTCGGCGCTTTACACGCGCGGCGCAAACGACCTCACATCGGCGCAGGTCGCGAAGTACCGCGCACTGGCGGAAGCGACCGGTATCGGCCCGAAAGACCATGTTCTGGAGATCGGCTGCGGCTGGGGCGGCTTCGCCGAATTCGCAGCCGGCGAGATCGGTTGCACGGTCACGGGCCTGACGATCAGTCGCGAGCAGCTTGCCTTCGCTCGCGAGCGCATTGCCAAGGCGGGTCTTTCCGACCGGGTGGAACTGAAGTTTCAGGATTACCGCGACGAGAAGGGCACCTATGACCGCATAGTATCCATCGAAATGTTCGAGGCGGTGGGGGAAAAGTACTGGCCGGCCTATTTCTCCAAGCTGCATGAATGCCTGAAGCCCGGCGGGCGCGCCGGCCTGCAGATCATCACCATCCTGCAGGAAGCCTATGCGGATTACCGCGCCAACCCGGACTTTATCCAGAAGTATGTCTTTCCTGGCGGCATGCTTCCAACGCGGGAGCACCTCGCCGCGCTCGGCCGCCAATCCGGCCTGTTCACCGCCTCCGACATGGGGTTCGGCCACGATTATGCCCGCACGCTCGCCGAATGGCGGCACCGCTTCTGGGCCGCGTGGGAGCGCATCGTCCCGCTCGGCTTCGACGAACGCTTCCGCAAGCTGTGGGAGTTCTATTTCTATTACTGCGAGGCAGGGTTCAGGGCGAAAAACATCGATGTTCGGCAGGTGGTCTATACCCGCCCCCTTGCCTGACCCGCCTAGTGGAAAAAATCCCTCAGGATGAACGCTTCGCAGGAACAAGATTTCTTGCAAACCGGCGCCTGCCGGCCGAAAAGACGTTTCCCACCAAGGCAAACCACATGCGAGGCTCGTCTGCCATGTCCATTCTTCCGTCTGTTCTGGATGCCATCGGCAACACGCCGCTGATCCGCCTCAAGGGGCCGTCCGAGGCAACGGGATGCGAGATCCTCGGCAAGGCGGAATTTCTCAATCCCGGCCAGTCCGTGAAAGACCGCGCGGCGCTTTCGATCATCCGCAAGGCGGAAGCGGCCGGAAAGCTGCGTCCCGGCGGCGTCATCGTCGAGGGCACGGCCGGCAACACCGGCATCGGGCTGGCGCTGGTCGCCCGTGCGCTCGGCTACCGCGCGGTGATCGTCATTCCGGAAACCCAGAGCCAAGAAAAGAAGGATGCCATTCGCGGGCTCGGCGCCGAACTCGTCGAAGTGCCGGCCGTAGCCTACAAGAACCCGAACAATTACGTGAAGCTCTCCGGCCGTCTCGCCGAACAGCTGGCGAAGACGGAACCGAACGGCGCGATCTGGGCCAACCAGTTCGACAACGTCGCCAACCGCGCAGCCCATGTCGAAACGACGGCACCCGAGATCTGGCGCGACACCGATGGCAAGGTGGACGGCTTCGTCTGCGCCGTCGGCTCTGGCGGTACATTGGCTGGCGTGGCGGAAGGCCTGCGCGCGAAGAACCCGAATGTAAAGATCGCCCTCGCCGACCCGAATGGTGCTGCCCTCTATAACTATTACGCCCATGGCGAACTGAAGTCTGAGGGCAGCTCGATCACCGAGGGCATCGGTCAGGGCCGCATCACTGCGAACCTCGAAGGCTTCACGCCTGACTATTCCTACCAGATCCCGGATGCGGAGGCCGTTCCGCTCATCTTCGACCTGATCGAGAACGAAGGCATCGCCGTCGGCGGCTCGTCGGGCATCAATATTGCTGGCGCCATCCGCCTGGCGAAGGATCTCGGCCCCGGCCATACGATCGTGACGATCCTGTGCGACTATGCTAACCGCTATCAGTCGAAACTCTTCAACCCGGACTTCCTTGATTCGAAGGGCCTGCCCGTCCCGGGATGGCTGAAGGCGAAATCGGGGATCAAGGTCCCTTACCAGCCGGTCGAATAGGTCTCATGTCCATAGCCACCACTGCCCTGTTTCGCGACGATTTCTATCTTTCGACAAACGAGGCGGTGGTGACGGCGGTGCATGCGGACGGCGGCATCGAGCTGGACCAGACCTGCTTCTACGCCACATCCGGTGGACAGCCCGGCGACACCGGCTTCCTCGAGCGCTCGGACGGCAGCAGAATAGCGCTTGGTCCTGCCGTGACCGGCGCGACCAAGGAAATCATCATTCATCGCCCGCTTGCCGACGAGACCCTGCCCATCGTGGGCGAAACGCTTGTCGCACATATCGACTGGGCGCGGCGCTACAAGCTGATGCGCATGCATACGGCCTGCCACCTGCTTTCCGTCGTCTGCCCCTATCCCATCACCGGCGCCGCCGTCGGCGAGGACGAAAGCCGCGTCGATTTCGACATGGCTGACACCATCGACAAGGCCGAGGTGACGGAAAAGCTGATGCGGCTGGTCGGCGAAAACCACCCGATCTTCGTACAATGGATCACGGATGCGGAACTGGCGGCCAATCCCGGCATTGTGAAATCGAAGAATGTGCGCCCGCCGACCGGACTTGGACGGGTGAGTCTGGTCTGCATCGGTGAAAATTCGTCAGTCGACAGCCAGCCCTGCGGCGGCACGCATGTTTCCGAAACGCAGGAAGTCGGCGCCATTCACATCGCGAAGATAGACAAGAAGGGCAAGGAGAACCGTCGGTTCCGCATCCGTTTCGGTGCGCCCGGTTCGGATGCCTGAGAGGAGGACCTGATGTCCAAGGATAAAAGCAAATTCGTCGTTTCGGCGGATTGGGTTGAAAAGCAGCTGGGCGCACCGGAATTCCGTATCGTGGATGCCGCCTGGTATCTGCCCGCGCAAAATCGCAACGGTGCTGCCGAATATGCGAGCGGTCACATTCCCGGCGCCGTCTTCTTCGATCAGGATGTCATTGCCGACCATTCCAGCGGCCTGCCCCATACCGTGCCCTCGCCGGAGTTCTTCGCGTCCGAAGTCGGCAAGCTCGGCATTGCCGATACGGATACGATCGTCGTCTACGACGGGCCCGGCATATTCACCGCCCCGCGCGTCTGGTGGCTGTTCCGCGTGATGGGCGCCAAAAACGTCTTCGTCATGGATGGCGGGCTGGACGGATGGAAGAAGGAGGGCCGACCGCTCCAGACGGATCTGCCGGAACCCGCACCCGCAGTATTCCATACCAATTTCAACCCCTATGCCGTCACCTCTTTCGAGGAGATGCGCGGGATCGTGACGACACGCGCGCGTCAAGTCGCAGACGCCCGTGGTCCCGGTCGCTTTACCGGCGAGGAAGCCGAACCCCGCGCCGGCATGCGCTCAGGCCATATGCCGGGGGCGAAGAACATGCCGTCGGGCACGTTCTCGGTCGATGGCCATTTCAAGGATCTCAATGAACTGCGCGGCCTTTTCGAGGAGGCCGGGATCGATCTGTCCAAGCCTGTCGTCACAAGCTGCGGTTCGGGCGTGACAGCCGCGATCATCACGCTGGCACTGCATTCGCTCGGGCACGAGGACAACACGCTGTATGACGGTTCCTGGTCGCAATGGGGCGGGCGCGATGATACGCCGGTCGTGACGGGGAAAGACTGAGCATGGCAAGGAAAGTCACACCCGCCCCGATCGCGGTTCATATCACCGCGCTTGAAATGACCGCTCCGCCGAAGCAGAGCCTGCCGGTGCCCGTCAATGTGCACACGGCGATCCTGAACGCGCCGGACATTCCGCTCGCCTTCTACCGCTTTCTCTATCGGCAGGTCGGCAGCCGCTGGCACTGGGTCGATCGCCTGCGCATGGACGACGAAACGCTGGCCGCGACATTGCACGACAAGCGCAACAGCGTGACCGTGCTTTACGTGAACGGTGCACCGGCAGGCTTCTTCGAACTGCTCCAGCTCGATGGCGATGTGGTGGAGCTTACCCATTTCGGCTTGTTCGAGCATGCGCTCGGGCTTGGCATTGGCAAATGGTTCCTGCTCCAGACACTCTATGCCGCCTGGACCCTCGGGCCGAAGCGCGTCAGTGTCACCACGAACAATCTCGACCATCCGCGCGCGCTCCAGCTTTACCAGATGTTCGGCTTTTCGCCTGTGGGTACGCAGGATGCGCAGCTAGTCCCGCTTTCTGATGCCGAGTTGCTGGAGCTGGCCAAACGTGACTGTCTCGCCCCCGCCTGAGGTCGAGCACAACCTCTGGCAGGAACCGGATGCTTCTCCACTCGGCGTTAAACAATCTGAACGGGAGATAAAGGCAGGGTTCAGGTCTGCTTCAGATCGCAGATGGCATCTTCACGCCAACAGATGATCAAGAGATAGGAGACAAGCATGCAACGCCGCGCCTTTCTAACCGCGCTTTCCGCCGCCTTCGCCGCTCCGGCCCTTTCGAGCCTCGCCTTTGCCCAGGAAACGCCGTCGGCAGACGTCATCCTGCGTCGGCTCGACGCCGCCCCGACGCGGCGCATGCGCGAACAGGACCGCGTGACGATCCGTGAGTTCAAGCGCCGGCCGGACCTGCGTGGCGCCGCCCCCTCCATCAA
The DNA here is from genome assembly GCF_022601905.1 of Shinella sedimenti. Classification (NCBI taxonomy): domain Bacteria; kingdom Pseudomonadati; phylum Pseudomonadota; class Alphaproteobacteria; order Hyphomicrobiales; family Rhizobiaceae; genus Shinella; species Shinella sedimenti. The sequence continues at coordinate 73,101 of NZ_JAKVIN010000001.1, read as the reverse complement.
TATCCAGTCGATTAACTTCGCTTTCGGCTCGGCGGAAATCCCGCATTCGGAGTATCGCAAGGTGCGCCAGATCGCGCGCGCCATGGAACAGCTGCTACGCCGCCGGCGTCATGCCGTGTTCCTCATCGAAGGCCATACCGATGCGGTCGGCTCCTTCGAATCTAACCAGATCCTGTCGGAACGTCGCGCCGAATCGCTGAAGCGCGTCCTGGTTCGTGAATTCCTCATCCCCGCCCGCGCGCTCGAAACGGTCGGTTACGGCGAGGAATACCTACTGGTTCAGACCCAGCTTGAGGAATGGCGAAATCGCCGCGTCACGCTGCGCCGCATCGACGAGTTCGTGCGCTGATCGCACCACATATGCAGAACGTGAGAGGCCCGGAGCGATCCGGGCCTTTTCGTTTCCGTGTTACCGCTTAAGCGACGTTGAGAACCGCCTCCGGTGCGACCGATTCGTAACCCAGCGCATCGGCGACAGGCCCGTTCGTCACACGCCCCCTGTGCACGTTGAGGCCGGCGCGAAGGTGCCTGTCCTCGGCAATGGCCTTCAGGCCCTTGTCGGCCAATTGCAGGCCGTAGTGCAGCGTTGCGTTGTTGAGTGCATGTGCAGAGGTGACCGGAACCGCGCCCGGCATGTTGGCGACGCAATAATGCACCACGCCGTCGACCTCGAAGGTCGGCTCGGAATGGGTGGTAGCATGAGATGTCTCGAAGCAGCCGCCCTGGTCGATCGCGACATCGACGATAACAGCACCCTTCTTCATACCCGACAGCATTTCGCGCGTGACAAGCTTCGGCGCGGCAGCACCGGGGATGAGCACCGCACCGATGACGAGATCGGCGGCGAAAACCTCCTCCTCCAGCGCATCGATTGTCGAATAGCGCGTATGGATGCGGCCGCCGAAGAGATCGTCAAGCTGGCGCAGGCGGGGAATGGAACGGTCGAGGATCGCGACATCGGCGCCGAGCCCCGCCGCCATCTTGGCAGCATGAAGGCCCACCACACCGCCACCGATAATGGCGACCTTGGCTGGCAACACGCCCGGCACACCGCCGAGCAGAATGCCACGACCACCGTTGGCCTTCTGGAGTGCGGTGGCACCGGCCTGGATGGAGAGGCGCCCGGCGACCTCGGACATCGGCGCCAGCAGCGGCAGGCCGCCGCGGTCGTCGGTCACCGTTTCGTAGGCGATGGCCGTCACGCCCGACGCTAGCAGGCCGCGGGTCTGTTCGGGATCCGGCGCAAGATGGAGATAGGTGTAGAGAATCTGACCGTCACGAAGCTGCGCCCATTCGCTTGGCTGCGGCTCCTTGACCTTCACAACCATGTCGGACTTCTGGAAGATGTCCGACGCTGCGGCGACGATCCGCGCTCCAGCGGCGCGGTAGGCATCGTCATCGGCGCCGATGCCGGCGCCCGCCCCCGTCTCGACGATGACCTCATGGCCATGGGCGACATATTCACGGACCGCACCGGGCGTCAGGCCGACCCGATATTCATGATTCTTGATTTCCTTCGGACAACCGACACGCATGCGCGTTCCTTCCCAGTCTGTTTCCGTTGCTCCTCCCGCCGCGTAGGCGGACATCAATGGAAGCAGAGGATGCGCGCAATGTCCTTGCAAAGCGGCTTTACGCAGGCGGCCCATATCGAATAATATTCGAAAAAGGGCAGAAATTCCGAAGGAAATTCGAATGTTTCAACTCGATGCTATCGATACTGCGATCCTGAAGGTCATTCAGCAGCACGGCCGCATCTCAAACGCGGAGCTTGCCGAGCGCATCGGGCTCTCGCCATCGGCCTGTTCGCGCCGCCTCGACATTCTCGAAAAATCCGGCGTCGTGACAGGCTATCATGCCCGCGTATCGGCCAAGGCGCTCGATTACAAAATGATCGCCATCGTGCACATCTCGCTGTCCGGGCAGTTCGCCAAGACGCTCACGGAGTTCGAGGCGGCCGTGAAACTCTGCCCCAATGTGCTGGTCTGCTACCTGATGTCGGGAGAATACGACTACATCCTGCGCGTCGCGGCGAAGGATCTGGAGGACTACGAGCGCATCCACCGAGACTGGCTTTCCGCCCTGCCCCATGTCGTGAAGATCAACTCGAGCTTTGCCCTTCGCGAGGTCATCGACCGGCCGAATGTCGGGATCTAGCGCGCTACGACGCGGTTGCGGCCCGCACTCTTGGCGGCGTAGAGACGAGTGTCGGCTGCCGACAGCAGCGCATTCAGTGTCGTGCCATCCGTGTAGCTGTTGGCAACGCCGATACTGACCGTCACGGCTATGTCGTCCGGTCGGCGAATTTCGGCTTCCACCAACGCGCGAAGCGCCTCGGCATGCGCCCGCCCGGCCTCCGGCTCAAGATCCTCGCAGATCACCACGAACTCCTCGCCTCCGAAGCGGAAGACGCGGTCGCCGCTGCGCACCGACGCCTGCAGCCGGCCCGCGAGGTCCTTGAGAACACTGTCGCCGGCGAGATGGCCGAAATGATCATTGATGTCCTTGAAATGATCGGCATCGACGATCATCAGCGCCATGGGTTTGCCCGCGGCCATCATGGATGACAGCATGCGCGGCGCTTCGAACTCCAGCCGGCTGCGATCATAGACACCCGTCAGCGCATCCCGACCCGAGCGGTCCAGCAAATCCTCGTAGCGTTCGCGGAACGTGAGATCGGCGAAGATATCGGCAATCGGCCGAGGCGAAACCGGAATGGCCGAGATACGCGAATAATAGAGGTATACCGAAATCAGCACGGCATAGGCGCAGGCCGCCATCATCTTGGCGATCCAGCCGCCCCAGAAAACGGCGATCGGCGCACCGTTGAGGAAATTCAGCGCCGCGTAGAAACCGATCTGGTCGAAGGTGAGGACTGCGATGCCGGCGACGAAGAAACGCATCGTCGTGCTCTTCTTGAAGACGCGGCCGAGGCGCTCATAGAGCAGGATAATGGCGAGCGAATCCACATAGAGCAGCATCGTGCCCCACAGCATCAGCCAGCCCATCTCGTCGATGAAGGCGAGGTCCGCGACGCGCCCGGGCACCGCGCCGATGGTCTGATGGTGGCGCAGAAAGAAACTCAATCCCACCGTCAGGAAATTGCCGGCGAGAAGTCCGTAGATGGGCGCGCGGACGACAGCCGCATCCTCCTTCACATAAAGGAGCAGGATCATCATCAACTTGCCGGAAAACAGCACGGACGAGCCGGGTGAGATCACGCCAAACGGCAATTCGATATAGAAGACGGCGGCGAGATAGGTCTCGAGAAAATGCATCACGCCGAGTGCGGCGACGAAGACACCGATGCCAAGCTGGTGGCGCAGATGCAGGATCGCCACCATGAACACGAAATAGAATCCGGCCTCGATGAGAAGCAAGATCAGATTTTCAGTTCCCATGTCCGGCCCGTCGCGTCATCGACCGCCTTTCGGCCGCCTCATTCAGTGATGTTTCAGCCGATACAGGCAAATACGCCGGTTCTCCAGCGCCCTAAAGCAACGGTTGCCATTTTTTCGAATAATGGTTTCGATCGCCTGGACGTCAGACCTGCCGGCTTTCCACGCCATCGGCAAAAAGCGATGCGCCATGCTGGTCGGCGATCTGCTTGGCCTTGCGGAAAGCCGTGGCCACCGTATCGTCGCGCGAGGTGAATATATCCGCGCGGATGAAGCTGCGGACCAGAACCCTGTCGCCGTCGTGCTTTTCGATTCGCCCGGCAAGACGGTACTGGCTGCCCTCCTGGATCGGGGCTGCGACGAGAAGAAGGTCGTTATAGGCCTCGGTTTCCTCGACAACCTTTGCCGGAGATGCCGAGCCGCCGCCGCGACCGAAGAGTTTTGAGAAGAAAGAAGCCATGTCCGATTGCTACCACAGGCCATGGCGCCCTCCAAGTGCAGAGCGCCATGCTGACGGTTCTCCTAGATGATGAGGTTGGCGAGAATCTCGTTTTCGGTGATGTCCTGATAGCCGAGCCCTGCCGCATTGAAAGCCGCCCTCAGCGCCGTGAAGTTCTCCGGCGCCTTCGTCTCGATGCCGATCAGGATGGAGCCGAAGTTGCGGGCTGATTTCTTCAGATACTCGAAGCGGGCGATATCGTCGTCGGGACCGAGCATGTTGAGGAAGTCGCGCAGCGCACCGGGACGCTGGGCCAGGCGCAGGATGAAGTATTTCTTCAGACCCGCATGGCGCATCGCGCGTTCCTTGACATCAGGCAGGCGCTCGAAATCGAAATTGCCGCCGGAGACGACCGCGACCACCGTCTTGCCTTCAAGCGCCTCACGCCCAAGCGCCTCCAGCGCCGTCAGAGACAGCGCCCCTGCCGGCTCGAGCACGACACCTTCCACATTGAGCATATCGACCATCGTGACGCAGATCGCATTCTCGGACAGGAGCATCACCTGGTCGGACGAAAAGCGCTTGAGGGCGTCGAAGTTGAGCGCACCGATCTGCGCGACGGCCGCCCCGTCGACGAAGTTGTCCACCTTGTCGAGCGTCACGACCGCGCCGCTCTCGAGACTGCGCTTGAGGCTCGGCGCGCCTTCCGGCTCGCAGAACAGGAAACCCGTGGGATCGATGACATCCTTGAAGTAACCCGTTACGCCGGAGGCCAGCCCCCCGCCGCCAACCGGCAGCACCACGAGATCTGGCAGCCTGCCCTCTCCGAGCTGTGCGGCGATCTCGGCCGCGACCGTCGCCTGCCCCTCGATGATGTCGACGTGGTCGAAGGGCGGAACCATCAGCGCGCCGGTGGCCTCGGCATGGTCGCGGGCCGCCTTGTAGCACTGGTCGAAAAAGTCGCCAACGAGCCGGATCGTGACGAACTCGCCGCCGAACATGCGGGTCTTGTCGATCTTCTGCTGCGGCGTTGTCACCGGCATGAAGACGACGCCCGGCACGCCGAAATGGCGGCAGACAAAGGCGAAGCCCTGTGCGTGGTTGCCGGCCGAGGCGCAAACGAAGCTGCGTGCGCCCTGTGGATCGGCCAGCACCTTGCGCAGGAAATTGAACGCCCCCCTGATCTTGTAGGAGCGCACAGGCGAGAGATCCTCGCGCTTGAGATAGATCTCCGCACCATAGCGGGCGGAGAGATGTTCGTTGAGCTGGAGCGGCGTTTCGGAAAAAAGCCCGCGCAAGGCCTCCAGGGCTGCGTCGACGTCGGATGTCATGCTGTGGTCCGTCTTCGGTTGGGATGCGGTTCGGTAGGCTGCATGTCGTGCCTTCGGCAAGGACAGAGACAGACAAAGACGATCATTCTTCCGACCCTTATACGATCCCGTGGCGCGCCCATGCGTGGCAGGGCGCAGCCAATCCCATCACCCCGGGGCGTCCTTGAGTTTGGACGTCGCAGAGGCTATGGCATATCGACGCGACGGTTTCCACCCGCCCTGGCCGAGATGGCCTCATCGAGACCAACCTTGAACGCCACGATCTTCCGTTCCGCCATCAATATCGCCGCCATCGTCGGCATGTACATGTCCGTGGCGATGCTCGTCCCGGCCTTTATCGACGTCTATTACGGCCATCCCGATTCGGAAGTCTTCTTCCTGTCCGCCTTCTTCACCGGGGGCCTTTCGCTTGCCACGGCCGCGGCCACCCGTTCCGGCCCACCGCCCTTCAACAAGCGCATGGGCTTTCTCGTCGTGAACATGCTGTGGCTTTCGGCCAGCATCATCGGCTCCATCCCGCTATGGCTGTCCTCTATGAAGCTCAGCTACGCGCAGGCCTTCTTCGAATCGGTCTCCGCGATCAGCACGACCGGATCAACCGTCATCGTTGGACTGGATCACGCGCCGCCCGGAATCCTGATGTGGCGGTCATTGCTGCACTGGCTCGGCGGCGTCGGGATCCTCGCGCTCGGCCTTTTCATCATGCCCTACCTGCGCGTCGGCGGGATGTCCTTTTTCAAGCTGGAATCGTCTGATACCGCCGACAAGCCGTTCGCCCGCATCGCCAGCTACACGCGCGCGTTCCTCGCGATCTATGTGTCGATCACCCTCATTTGCGCCGTCACCTATGCGGCCCTGGGCATGACCCGATTCGATGCGTTGAACCACGCCATGTCGACGGTCGCGACCGGCGGTCTTTCGACGCATGATGCCTCCTTCGGCTACTTCAAGAGCTTGCCGCTCCTGTGGGCCGCCACCTTCTTCATGACGCTTTCCAGCCTGCCGTTCTCGGTCCTCATCCTCTTCGTGGTGCGTGGCCGGATCAATGCCTGGCGAGACCCGCAGATCCGCGTCTTTCTCGGCTATCTCGTGCTGTTCGCCATCGCTGCCAGCATTTTTCAGCGGCTGCAGAACGGCGTGAGCTTCCACGAGGCGCTGGCGCATTCCTTCTTCACCGTCTCCTCGATCCTGTCCACGACAGGCTTCGTCAGCGATGACTATACGAAGTGGGGCCATTTCATCGTGGCACTCGCCTTCGTGGCAACCTTCATGGGCGGCTGTTCGGGCTCCACCGCGGGCGGCCTCAAGGCCTACCGGCTGATCATCCTGTTCAATTTCATGCGCACCGGCCTCTACCGCCTGATCTATCCCGATGGCATTCATGCCGTGCGCTACGGGACCATGACGGTGGATGTCGATTTCCAGCGCACGGTCTTCCTGTTTTTCCTCACCTATGTGAGCATATCTGCGATCGGCGCCATCCTGCTCGGCCTCATGGGCTATGACGTTCTGACGGCCGTCTCGGCCGCTGCCACCTCCCTCTCCAACGTTGGCCCGGGCGTCACGGAGGCCATCGGCCCGTCGGGTTCGTTCGCGATTTTTCACGATGCCGCACTCTACCTTCTCTCGTTCCTCATGCTGCTCGGTCGTCTGGAAATCCTAACCGTGCTTGTCGTTCTGACACCGCTGTTCTGGAAAAGCTGACCGGGTACAGTCCCTCGGGCGTTCTTGACTGTTGTCACGCTTCTCCGCATCTTGCCGAAATCGGCTGGAGGAAGACGGAATGTTCGTGTCGAAGTCACTGTTGCCCCTGTTTCTTGCCGCGTCGCTGGCGCCGCCGGCGCTCGCCGGACCGCTTGCCGATGCCGCGAGGAAGGCGGAGGAACAGGCCGTGGCCGGTGATCCCGTGGGGGCACACAACACCATCCGCGACGCCTTCGGCGCCTTCTCCGCCACGCTCCCCTTCACGATCGGCAAGGCTGTGTTCGTCGCCGCGCCTCCCGAGGGATACGGCATGTACGCAACGCGTCCCACGTCGGAGTTCAGATCCGGAGAAGCCTTGATTTCCTATGTTGAGCCCGTCGGCCTCACCTGGCGGGCGGTCGATGGCGGCAATCTGGAATCCCATTTCACCGTCGATCTCGAACTCCTCGATCCAAAGGGCGCCAAACTCGCCGAACAGAAGGCCTTCGGCTCCTTCGATTTCAAGGGGACCGTGCGCAACCAGGAAGTCTTCGCCAAGCTGACGCTCAATCTCAGCGGCCCGCCCGCCGGCGATTACGTGCTGCGCTACCGCTTTCGCGACACGGCGAGCGGTGCTGTCGCCATCAGCGAACAACCCTTCAAGATCGTGCAATAAGCCGGCTACCGAAGTTTTCCACAGGCTTTGAGAGAATTGTGACAAGGCCGAATCCGTGCTTTCCAGCGCATGGGCGCTGAATTATGACAGCGACATGACAACCCCAGCCATGTAAGGGGCACCCATGCTCTCGCTGTTTCGCAAACTCATGCCGCGTGAAGACCGATTCTTCGACCTCTTCGAGCGCCATTCCCGCACCGTCGTCGGCGCTGCCGAAGCGCTCCAGGCCGTCCTGGCCGGCGGCCCGGACATGGAAAAACACTGCGACCGCATCGTCGCGCTGGAAGACGAGGCGGACGCGATTACGGCCGAGGTGCTGCTTGCCGTGCGCCGCAGCTTCATCACGCCTTTCGACCGCGGCGACATCAAGGACCTGATCCAGTCGATGGATGACGCCATCGACATGATGCACAAGATGGTCAAGACCATCCGCCTCTACGAGCAGACGAGCTTCCAGCCCGGCATGCAGGAAATGGGCGCGGCCGTCGTCAAGGCCGCCCATCTCATCGCCGAAGCCATTCCTCTGCTCGACAAGGTGGGCGTGCACGCCGATCGCCTCAGCACGATTGCCCAGGAAGTGACCCGTGTCGAAGGACGCTCCGACGAACTGCACGATCAGGGCGTGAAAGAACTCTTCAAGACCTACGGCAAGACCGACCCGATGGCCTATATCATCGGCAGCGAGATCTACAGCGAACTGGAGAAGGTCGTCGACCGCTTCGAGGACGTGGCAGACGAAATCAGCGGCATCGTGATCGAGAACGTCTGATGGACGCCACCCTCGCCCTGCCGCTGCTCATCGCCCTCGTGGGCATCGCGCTGCTCTTTGACTTCCTGAACGGCCTGCACGACGCGGCGAACTCCATCGCCACCATCGTCTCCACGCGTGTTCTTCGCCCGCAATATGCCGTCATGTGGGCGGCGTTCTTCAATTTCATTGCCTTCCTGTTCTTCGGCCTGCATGTGGCCGAAACGCTCGGCAAGGGCATCATCGACCCCTCCATCGTCAGCCCGCTCGTGATCTTCTCTGCCCTTATGGGAGCGATCATCTGGAACGTGGTGACCTGGATCTTCGGCATTCCCTCGAGCTCCTCGCATGCGCTGATCGGTGGCCTGGTGGGCGCAGGCCTTGCCAAGACGGGCTTCGACGCCGTCGTCTGGAGCGGCCTGATCAAGACGGCGAGCGCCATCTTCCTGTCGCCCGCCATCGGCTTCTTCCTCGCCCTGATCCTGGTCCTCACCGTGTCCTGGATCTTCGTGCGCCAGACACCGTTTGCCGTCGATCGCACCTTTCGCGTGATGCAGTTCATCTCGGCCTCGCTCTATTCGCTCGGCCATGGCGGCAACGACGCCCAGAAGACGATGGGCATCATCGCGGTGCTTCTCTATTCGCAGGGCTATCTCGGCGGAGAATTCTACGTGCCCTTCTGGGTGGTCATCACCTGCCAGGCCGCCATGGCGCTCGGCACGCTGATGGGCGGCTGGCGCATCGTCCACACGATGGGTTCGAAGATCACCCGTCTCAACCCGATGCAGGGCTTCTGCGCGGAAACCGGCGGGGCAATAACCCTCTTTGCCGCCACCTGGCTCGGTATTCCCGTCTCGACAACGCACACCATCACGGGCGCCATCATCGGCGTCGGCGCGGCCCGTCGCGTTACGGCCGTTCGCTGGGGCCTTGCCGGCAACATTGTCTGGGCATGGATCATCACGCTGCCCTCGGCCGCGGCCATCTCGGCCCTGTTCTACCTGGTGTTCGCCGCCATTTCGGGCTGATCAAGAAACGGAAAAGCCCGGTGACAGCAACATCACCGGGCTTGCGCCGTCTCAAACGGCGACAACTGGCACCATCACGGCCGCTCGGATACCTCAGAATCCGGACTCTTCGCTCTCCAGATCGCTTCCCTCGCAGGCAGATACATTGGCGACCTTATAGGTCGTCTTGCCCACGCCAGCCGGCGGAACGGGCGTCAGCGTGACGATGACGTAGCATTCGGAGTTCTGCACCCGCCATTCGATCTGCCCGTTGTCGCGCGTGCGAACCTGCTCCAGCGTATCGAACGGTCTCTCGCCCATGGCCGACGAAACCTTGTTACTGCCAATGACCGCCTGAACCTGCTCGGCCGCATCGTAGAACCCGGAAAGTGCCGCCGATGCGGGCATTGCGAGGCCGAGCAGTACGAAAGGTGCGAAAAACGCGTATCTCATGAAGTCCTATTCCCTACCGTAAAAATGAATTGCCGCCATTGTGCACCAATCCCGCCCGACGCAAACCGCATCGGCACCGGATTACGCGGTAAAAACAAAACAATGAAAGACACCCGGCCCGGCCGGATTTCCCCGCCCCCGATCTAGCACCAGCGCCGCGCTTGTCAAACGCCAGAGAAGAGAACCTGACGCATGAAGGCACCGTCAGCGGATCTAGCGACATCGACAAGTCGAAATCCCCGGACGAACATCTGACGGTTTTAAAGAAATTCTCTGTTGAAGAGATCAAGGTGGTGAGCGCGCAGGGATTCGAACCCTGGACCTACTGATTAAAAGTCAGTTGCTCTACCGGCTGAGCTACGCGCTCCCAGGCGGTGCGAAGCGCCCCGCGGAAGTGGGCGGAACATATGCAGGAGGTTGTGCATGGTCAACCCGGAAAATGCACGGGAAAACAGCTTTTACAACGGACTGTGGATCGCCTCGCCCTCGCGGGAAGCCGCCGCGGCCGGTTGGCTCAGTGTACGGTGTATTTCATGAGGCCGAGCGACCAGTTGACGCTGCGATTCTCGACATCGCGCGTCCAGGTCTGCTTGAGCGTGCCGGCGATGTCGGCGATGGTGGTGCGCGCATCCAGTTCCTTGGTCAGGCCGTAGCCGGTCGGTGCCACGCCCGTGAGATCGACATCGTCGGCGACGACGATGGCGACCAGCACATTCTCGCTCGGGCCCTCGGCCTCGAAATCGAAGCCGTAATAATCGTCGGGAATGGTGATCGGCGTGCCGGGCGCCAATCGCGTGATCTTCTGCGCCGCTTCATTCGGAAAGATCTGGGTCGCCTTGCCGTCCGTGTCGACGTCGTAAAGGATGAGATGGCCGCCCGTGCGGCTTGTCACGGAAATGCGGAAACTGTCGCCGTTCTTGAGATGATCCGACGAAAGCGCGACCGCGATATCGCCGCTCTCGGCCTTGCCGAGGATGTCGCCGACGGCATCGACCGGGTCGGCTGCCACATACGCGGTCTGCGCCGTGTCCTCGACCTTGACCTCTTCGATTTTGCCGTAATCCGGCGTTTGCTGTTGTGTGTCGGTGGCGGAAACCGTTGTGCTTGAGGCGCTGGCGCCGAGCAGCGCATAGTTCACCTCGAGCTGCGGATCGAGGCCCTGGCACTGGCTTTGCGCCGCGCAATAGGCCTGTGACTGCTTCTTGACGTATTCGAGCAGTTCCGCATTCGAGACAATGCCATTGCCGTTGCTGTCGGCGGCCGAAATCTCGTGACCGTTGACGTAGGACAGCGTGAAGACGCCGTGACGCTCTTCCGGCGGCAGGCGCGTGTCATCCCAGGCGACCTGGTAGGAGGAGGCCGCACTCCACGCTTCCACCCCGCTCTCCTTGGTGACCTCGGGCTTCACCAGGACGACATCGACGCGCAGACCGCGCGTCTTCGCCCCATCGCCCGGCTTGGCATGGGGTCGCGGCAGGAAGCGCGCGCTTTCCATGGCGTCGCCGACTTCCGTCGACAGGGACCGCGAGATGGTGCCGGAATGGCAGGCATCGATGACAATGGTGACGGCGCGGTCCTTCAGCTTGGCGAGCATGGCGTCGATCTCGTCGTCGAGGATCACGTTCGACCAGTCCCCGTCGCCGGCCACGATGTCATAGGTCGACAGCGCCTCGTCCAGACCATCCTCCTCGTCGCCGCTCACATCCTTCACCTGCAGGCCGTGGCCGGAAAAGTAGAGGTAGACGCGGTCGCCCGGCTGCGTACCATTTATGAGCCATTCGTCGATGCTGGAGAGGATGGCGGCCCGCGTCGCCTGCGCGTCACGCAGGACGCGAACGGCGTCCGCCCCGTAGCCGAGCTTTTCCTTCAGCAGTTTCTCGATGAGCGGAACATCGTTCTTCGGGCCTTCCAGGAACATCTTTTCCGGCAGGTTCGCGTAGGTGCCAATGCCGATCACCAGCGCGCGGTCCGCAGCGGCGGCGACGGCGGGCAACGACAGCGAAAGCAGAAGGGCAGCGGCATAACGGATCATCAGAGCGTTTCCCGCGTATAGAGGGGCTGGATGGCGACACTGGCCTCCTTGCCGTCGAGACGCGTGACGAGCGCCTGCAGCAGGGTTTGCGGTGTTACCTTCGGATCGGCAAGCACGGCGCCAATGGCATCGACCGGCTCCGCCGTCCAGATGGTGATCAGATGGTCTGCACCATAGGGTTTCACCACCTCGACATCCGTCAGCTTGAACTGCCCGCTTTCGGTGCCCGCCGCCTGCATGTCGAGGAACTGCACCTCGCCGGTATTGGCGAGATTGAAGACAAGCATATTGGGATAGCGGCCGGGCGGCGCGTCGAAGCGCAGGCGATCGCCGGCCGCGTAGATATCTCGGGCAGGCTTGAGCGAGACCGAGCCCGGATTCTGGCTCGCCATGGCCTTCAGAAAATCCAGCAGCACGAACTTGTCGACGACCGACTGGATGCGGTCCGCCCCGACATTCTCGCCCGCAACATCGCCATTCGGCGTGTAGAACACGCCGCTATCCACATCCCAGCGAAACGGCGTGCCGGTGCCTTCGGCATTGCTCGGCCGCTCGGCGGCTCCGGTGATCTCCAGAGCGATCTGGCCCGTCCAGCCAAGATCCTTAGCCGGCTTCATGACTTTGTGTGCCGCGCCTGTTGCAGCGCCTTCGGCCGTATCGACCGGAAGACCGCGCGTCAGCCGCACCACGACCTCGCTTTCCGAGCGCGCCACCTGCGGCATGAAATTGGGCACCTGCAGGGCTTCAGAACGGTTCTTCACGTTGCTGAAGATATAATCTTCCAGCTCGATGCGGGTGATCACGCCGTCGCCGTCCCGGTCGGCACTACCCTCCACCGCGCGTGCAAAACTCCAGCTCAAGGCGCCGCGCGGCTCGCCGTCGATGATGACCTCCGGCGTTGGCTGGCTTTCGAGCGAAGCGGCGAGCACCGTCACCTGCTTGAAGTCGATTTCCTTGACCTTCGCGCCCTCGATCGCCTCCTGCGACGGGGCTGAGAGCTTCACCGTCACCGCCGGCGCAAGGCGTGTCTTGCCTGTGATCGATCGGCTCATGCCACCGGAAAAGCAGCTGTCGGACACGAAGAGCACATGCACACCCTTGCTCTCGGCCTCACCGAACCAGGCATTCATCTCGTTGTCGACGATGATCTCGTTGAAGGTCTCGTTGGCGCGGTTGCGGTCGAAGCCGGGCAGCTGGAGAAATTCATCCAGCCCATCGGCCTCGTCGCCCGGGATGAGTTCGGGCATTTGCGCGCCGTGGCCGGCATAAGTGAAGATGATCGTATCGCCCGCGGCAGCTTTCGCTACAAGGTCCGTCCAGGCCTTGCGGATATCGTCCTTGCGCGCCTGTTCGTTCGTGAATTTGACGACATCGAACCCTGCGGACGACATCGCGCGATAGACATCCTCGGCATCACGCACCGCGCCTTCTAGGCTCACGTCGTTGGGATATTTATCGACGCCGACCACGAGCCCGTAAGTCTGCGCGGCAAGCACCGGGGCGGGAAGCGCCAAGGCAATCGAAAACGCGAGCAGGCGGTAGAGGGGTCTGTGCATCCTCATTCCACGTCCACTTCCACGCGACGGTGCAACTGGTTCAGTGTTTCCGTGTCATAGGCGCTGGCATCGTCCGGCTTGAAAGGCTCGTCCTCGCCCTTCCCGACCGTGGCGATCGTGCCGGGATAACCGGCATCGTGCAGATAGGCCTTCAGCGTCTCGGCGCGGGCGAGCGAAAGCTTGTAGTTCGCGGCCGCGGAACCGACAGGGTCCGTGTGACCTATCAGCGTGATGGCGTCCGGCTTCACCGCCTTAAGGCATTCAGCAAGATCCTTGGCCGCCTCAACGCCATCAGGCGTGAAATCCGCCGTCCCGAAGACATAACGCACGGGCGTCGATTTCTTCTTGATCTTCACGCCGCGGAAGGAGACCTTGCAGCCACCGCGCATGGCCAATTGCACCGGCCGTGGCGCGGCAAGGCGCATCTCGCTGGCCAGCTTGTCGAGCCGCAGAATGTATTGCTCGTCGGGCGCCATCCATTCCGGCGTCAGCGTCTCGTTCGATCCGTCCTCCAGCGCCATCTGATAGAAGCGGGCGGCGGCCTCGTAGTCCTTGCGCTCGCGCGCGAGATCGCCCAGCGCGTCGACCACCTGCCAGGGGCCGCCATATGCCTTCTGGAGGTTCTCCAGTTCAACCCGGTGCGCGTCGAGCCTGTCGCCGCCGGAGACCGCCGTCGAAATGCGGTTGAAGGCGGTGAGGCCGGCGATGCGGCCGACCAGCGTGCGCTCGTTGGCGCTGCAATTGGCAGTACCGGCCGTCTCCGCGATTGAATGCGCCTTCTGCGCGTCGCCGGCGTTGAATGCCTCGACAACCCCCTTGAAGGCGTCGCAGGTAGCGGCGGCCGGCGCAGCACCGGCCAGCACGAAGAATGTCGCCGCAAGGGAACGCATCAGCATTGTCGGTTCAGCCCTCATATTCTCGAATGGTCAGGCAGGGGTGCGGTCACCCCTGCCCCACTGTCACTTGATCTCGAATGTCACCATCTGGAGACCGCTCGCACCATTGTCCTGCTCGGCCTGCTTTGCAAGGTTGATTGCAAGCCCGCGGGTCAATGGCAGCTTCGACTTCGCCGCCAGCTGCTGGGCCTTTTCAGGCGTCAGCTTTTGGTCGCCCAGCCCGCCGATACGGCAGAAGGCAATCAGGGTTTCGCCGTCCGACGGCGTATCGAAGGTGAGATTGCCCGTACCCGCCTGCGGGATGAGACGGCGTTCGCCCGGATTGAGCGTGGTATTGCCGATCATCACATCCGGGATGATCTCCACCTTGCCCGTATCCTCGACATACACGACCTGCAATTCGCAGGCATGGTTGGTGGAAAGCTCGAAGCTCAGGTAATCGCCCACCTTCGCGCTTGTCGAAGCCACATGCACGGCAAGCTTCACCTTGTCGGCCTGCGCCTTGTCGTCCTGCTTGTAGGCGGGAACGGCATAGGCCGTCTGTGCCTGGTCGGTGGTCGGCTGGGTATGAGCGGTGTTGATGGCCACGGTCTCATGATTGACACCGCGCTTGAGCGGCTGGAGCTGCTGCAATGGCTCCAGCATGAGGGCGAATTGCTCCTCCACCTCGACGCGCGGGATGGTGGAGCCCGCCTCGAGCGTCGCGACCCAGTCGAGCCCGATGCGCAACGCATTGACGTCGTTGACGCGGCGGATATCGGAGGCGAACTCCTCCGGCGTCATGTCGAATTCGGCAGCCAGCTGCTCGAAATTCAGTTCGTCCTCATACTTGTCGGCGAAGTAGGTGAAGATCTCCGCCCCGCCCGGCGCCTTCAGACTGGTCTTGCCGCCGCCAGCCGTCGCTTCGGTAATGCCGAGACGGTCGAGCGCGCTGACGAAACGTTCGGTGTCGCGCTTGTACGCCTCGTTCAGCTTTTCCTGCGGCACATAGACGGCGAGCAGTTCGTCCTGCTGGTCCTTGGAGAACAGCGTGGAGGTCTGGATATGCTCGCGAAGCTGGTCGCGCTTCGACAGAATGCCGTCGAAATGGCAGTCGAAGCAGGACCGGGCATTGATGATTTCCACTCCCTTGCCGATCGGCCGCTTGCGGAAGGAGACGATGGCTGTCGGGCCGATATCGAGCTGGTCGCCCTTGTTGGTCGACAGGTAATAGCCCTGCATGCCGTTGGGCAGCGAGAAGATCATCTCGCCGCCATCGTGCTCGAAGGGCTCGAGCCCCGCCTTCAGCCGCACGCCGTCCGGCCCGGCCGGGAAGCGCTTCAGCACCTGACGGCCAACATCGCCGGCAAAGTCGTAGGACTTCCAGTAATAGCCGCCGAACGGCATGTCGTGCCGTTCCAGCATGCGGTTGTGGTCGGAAACGCCGGACGAGCCGTCCGCGAAACCGGCGCGTACGATGCGGCGGCGCTCGATATTCTGCTCGACATTCACCCCGAAGCGCTTTTCCAGCTCGATGATGTTGGTCGGCAGCTTCATCAGGCGGTTATAGACCTTCGGCCGCGCGCCGTTGCTCATGAACCAGTCGACGCGCATGATCGGCAACTGCGTCTGGGTGGCCTTGGCAAGCGCATGCAGCTGCGAATTGCTGGCCGGATCGACGCCGTAGAAATACTCGTTGATCAGGAAGTCGTAGTCGTCCTCGCTCCATTGGAGGTCGCGAAGGTCGATGCGCACAAGCAGGCCGTCAGAGCCTTCGACTTCCTCCGGAATGACAAGCTCCGGTCCGTAGGACAGCGAATTGACGAGCTTCTTGAAGCCGCCCGCCAGCACCTTCATGCGCTTGAGGAAGGTCTCGTGCGTCTCACAGCTCATCATGCCGTTATACTGGTCGCGATAGCTGAAATAGCGCATGAACGGCTGGTCGTGTTCGTCCACCTTGGAGATGTCACGTAGCGCAAGGTCCACGAAATCGAGATATTTCAGCATCGGCCGCGAGCGCTGCGTCTGGCTCGCGGAAACCGCCGTCGGAATTGAAGCCTTGTTCAGCGAGTTGATCCAGTTGGCAAGGCTCTGCACCTCCGCATCGTCGGGCCGCTTGCCGAGCGGCATGCGGCCGCTGGTAACGCTGGTGTAAAGCAGCGACTTGGATGCGTCGCCGGGCGTCACGAACGCCGGATTGGCGGCAATCGAGGCAAGGTCGCCCGAAGGGAACGAGCCCTGCGAGCTTTCACCCGGACCATGGCAGTTGCGGCAATATTTTCCGATGAACGCATCGGCAGCGGATGCGAATTCCGCACTGCCACCGCCGGCCGTCAGCGCCGTCTCGGCCGTGGCCTCGCTGCACACGGGTGTCGCACTGGTTTCCACCGGCGTCACCTTGACCTCGCGGTCCGCGAGGAAGGCATACATGGCTTGGCGGTCTTCGTCGGAAAGCGCCGAAAGCCCCTTCGCGATGTGGCGCATGACGGGGTCGGCCAGCGGCGAACCGGAGAGCTTCTTGCCCTCCTCGATCAGCCCCTTGGTAAAGACCTCATGCGAGGCAAGGCCACCCATGCGCGCCTTGGTGATATCGGGCGCAACCGCGCCGGTCAGCCCTTTCTCGCCCTCATAAGCGCGTGCAAGGTCGAGGCCGTAGGTGGCGGTGCGCGGCGTATGGCAATCGCCGCAACCGCCGACATTCTCGACGAGGTAGCGGCCACGTTCCATCTGGGTTTCCTCGCGCGACTGGTATGCCGGCACGGTGAAATGGCTGCGCTTCCACAACGTGATCGTCGTTTGCCGGCTGAACGGAAACGCGATCTCGTGCTCCTTCGAGGCCGCGTCCGATTGCGGCAGCGTCTCGATATAGGCCTTGATATCGAGCACGTCCTCCGGCTTCATGCCACCATAGGACGTGTAGGGCATGACCGGGTAGAGATTGTCCCCCTTCTTGTCGAGGCCGGCCATCACGGCATTCAGGAAGTCGGCATTCGACCAGCCGCCGATGCCGTTCGGATGCGCCGAGATGTTCGGTGCGAAGAATTTTCCGATGGCCGTCTGCATCTCCATACCGCCGGAAAGCAGCTCTATATTGTCGCCGGAGCCATGGCAGGCACCGCAGCCGGCGGCGCCGAACAGCACCTTGCCGTTCTCGACATTCGCCTGGTAGGTGCCGTAGGCATCCGGCGCGAACGGATCGATGGCGAATGCCCCGGCCGGACAGAACGCCACCATCGCCAGGCCGAGAAGCGCGCCAAGGCGCGGCATCGGGCGAAAAAGTGCCATATTGAACGCGCGCATGGCTTGTCCCTCACTTCAAAAAGCCGGCTGCCCGGCTGGAAATCTGATCTCTCCGACAATTCCGCATACAAAACCGCCGCGCAGTTTCCGCGGGAACTGCCCTAGCGAAATTCGAAACGTTCGAACTCGACGCGGCGCGGTGGCTTGCCGAGTTCCCTCAATCCCTTTTCGATAGCCAGCCGGAGCGGCGGCGGCCCGCAGAACCACAGGTCGGCTTCAGCGGGATCCATCGCCGTTCCGGACACGAGCTTTGCCGCATCGAGCCGCCCGTCGGTCGCGGAATTATGCAGGACGAAGCTGAAATTGCCGAGCTTTTCGGCCTGCGCGCGGAACGTCTCGACACCTATCGCCTCCGCACCATCGCGCACGCAGTACACCATGTGGATGTCCTGGCCCTCGTCGCCCGTCAGCCGGCTCGCCATGGCGAGGAACGGCGTCACACCAATGCCGCCGGCAAGCCAGATCTGCTTCTTGCCACCGCGTTTGTGGTTGAAATGACCGTATCCGCCCTCCAGCGTCAGCGCATCGCCAACAGCCACCGTTTCCCGCAATGCTTTCGTATAGTCGCCGAGCGGCTTGATGGCGAAGCGCACCGTGCCGTCCTCATCGATACCCGCGATGGTGAAGGGATGCGGCTCGCGCAGCCCGGCCTTGTTGACGCGGAAAAAGCCGAATTGGCCGGGCAACGCCTTCAGCTTGCTGCGGATGGGCTTTGCCGTGATGATCGTTGCGCCCTCGTGGCGCTCGACATCCACAACCTGGTATTTTCGCGTGCGAATCCAGGGCAGAAGCTGGGTATAGGCATAGCTGACGATGCCAAGCAGCGCGAAGAGGTTGAGATAGACCGCCAGCAGCGCCGTGCTGTCATAGGGGCGCTTGATGAACATCTGATGGAAGGCGACCAGCACGAACAACAAGCCGATGAACCGATGGGTGAAGCGCCAGTATTGATACGGAATCTGGAAGCGCGTCTTCGGAATGACCTTCACGATGCTGAGGACGAGCAGGAAGACGAAGCCGTAGAAGGCCCATTCGCCGGCCGTCTTGGCGAGCCTGTTGAGATCGCCCGTGAGCGAAAGCCCCTGGAAATCGGGCGCCACGAAATAGTGCACGAGGATAAGACAGAGCACCGCGATGCCGATCTTGCGGTGGAAATGATAGATGCGGTCGAGCCCGCCGAACAGCCGTTCCACCAGCGGCGGCCGCGTGGCCATGAACTGCGCGATCGCCATCGCGACGAAGGCCATCGAGGAGGCCATCAGGGACAGGGTCGTTCCGCCATTGGTATGGCTGACCGCCGGAACGGCAAGCACGCCGGCGATCACGATCAGCAGAGTCGCGACGATGGAACCCGCGGTCAATCTATCCCCCAAGATGGAACTGAACGGTCCTGAATGCCGGCATGCTTGCAAGGACGCATGACATTCGTCAACCGCAATCCTCCTATCGACGGGTGGTCACGCGGCTTTATTCGCCGCCTTTTGGCGCACAGTCCAAAAAGCTGCAAACCGTGAGAATGGGCCGAGCCAGATCGCGACGAGCCTCCACCCGTCAGTCGAATCGACAGGTAAAGGACAAATCCGCCCCGAAGCCTCTTTGTGAACGGCTCGTAATGCAGCAATCAGGCATCTGATATATCAGCGCCCTTGCTATCCGCTTTGCGACATGCCACCAAGTGATATATCAACGGAGTATCCGCATGACGGTATCAGCGGCCTCGCAGGCCCACCTCGCCTATCTCGCCCTCGAGGGTCTGATCGTCACCCTGAAGCTGAAACCCGGGGCGCTCGTGACCGAAAAGCAGCTGATCGAGCTTTCGGGTCACGGCCGCACGCCGGTGCGCGAGGCGATCCAGAAGCTGGAATGGCAGGGGCTTATCGTGGTGCGGCCGCGCGCCGGCCTGCAGATCGCGGCAATCCGTCCGGATGATCACGCCGACGTCATGACCACGCGCCGCCAGCTGGAGCCGCTGGCTGCCGCACTGGTCGCCCGCCATGCCAGCGACGCGCAACGCGAACGGCTGGTCGCCTGCGCACAGGCCATGACCGCCTGTTCTATCAACTCGGATATCGAAGGCTTCCTCGCCGCCGACAAGACCTTCGACGAGATCCTGGAGGAGGCCTGCCCCAACCGGTTCCTTATTGCCGCCCTCGCCTCGCTGCAAACCCATGCACGACGCCTGTGGTTCACCCGCGCCGATAGCCGCCGCATGGATCGCTCCGTCGACCTGCATGTTAAGGTCATCCGCGCCATCCGCAACGGCGATCCCGCCGCCGCATCGGCCGCAATGGCGGACCTATTGGAAGAACTGTCCGGCTGAAACGAAAACGGCGGCCCGAAGGCCGCCGCTTTGTGAAATGGATCGCCGTCGTTCAGTCGACGAAGGCGCGCTCGATGACGAACTCGGCGGGCTTGCTGTTGGCGCCCTCCGTGAGGCCGGCCTGCTCAAGCAGCGCCTTGGTCTCCTTGAGCATCGCCGAAGAGCCGCAGATCATGCCGCGGTCGACGGCCGGATCGAAGCGCGGCAATCCGAGATCGGCAAACATCTTGCCGTTGGAGATGAGGTCCGTGATACGGCCCTTGAACGGAAAGTCCTCACGGGTCACGGTCGCGTAATGGCGCAGCTTGTCGCCAACGACTTCGGCAAGAAATTCGTGATTGCGGATTTCCTCGACCAGATCGAAACCGTATTTCAGTTCAGCCACTTCGCGGCATGTATGAGTCAGGATGACCTCGTCAAACTTCTCATAGGTTTCCGGGTCGCGGATGAGGCTTGCGAAAGGCGCAATGCCCGTGCCGGTCGAGAACATGTAAAGCCGCTTGCCGGGCGTCAGTGCGTCGAGAACGAGCGTGCCGGTCGGCTTCTTGCGCATCAGTACAGTATCGCCCGGCTTGATCTGCTGGAGATGCGAGGTCAGCGGCCCATCCGGCACCTTGATCGAGAAGAATTCCAGCTCCTCGTCCCAGGACGGGCTTGCGATCGAATAGGCGCGGTAGATCGGCTTGTCACCGACCATGAGGCCGATCATGGCGAACTCGCCCGAACGGAAGCGGAAGCTTTCGGGGCGCGTCATGCGGAAGCGGAACAGGTGATCCGTATAATGCTGCACGCTCGTCACCGTCTCGGCGAAAACGCCGGCGGGAATGGTTGCCACAAAGTCTTCGGTCTTGGCCGGTGCGTTCATGTCTGGATCGGTCCTGTCTGCGTCGGAAAATCTTGACGATAGGCAGATATTACATGTTGAGCAGCAAAGGAAGGTATTCCGTTCCAATGCGCCGAATGGCCGCGCAATAGTTTGCCGGCCACTCGATATCGCCTGCGCCCTGCCAAGCGTCCTTGATCTGGCTCAAGTCTACCACAGGATTGCGGCCGTGGCCGGTCGCTGTGATCAACCGGCCGGGAAATCAGGCCCGGCGGCGCCAGCTATACGAGCCAGCATCCTGGGAAGGACGGGCAGTCGGCTGGTAGTGGTTTTCGATGCCGGGAAGACGGTTTTCGGATAGGCGCTTCAGCGCCGTCTCGTTGCTGACGGCAAAGCTGTCGATGCCACAGCGCAGCATCAGCGGAATCTGGTCAATCAGCACATCGCCGACAGCGCGGATCTCGCCGGCATAGGTGAGCCGCGAGCGCAACAGCGAGGCGTGGCTGAAGGCGCGGCCGTCGTTGAACGCCGGAAATGCCACCGCCACCAGCGCAATGCGGTCCAGATGCCCCTCCAGCCTGCGGACGTCGTCCGCCGGGCTGATCAGCACGCCGAGGCCGGTCTCATCGCCCTCGGCGACCTTCGCCAGAAAGTCGTCGAGCCCGAGGATCGCCTTTTCGTTCGAGCCCGCCTTGGCGTCCTCGGTTTCGATTACCCAGGGATCATCGGTCACAAAACCGGCTTCGTTCCAGATTTTCGTCATGACCGTTCTCCTCAGGCCGCCGCCGCCGTCTTGTCGCCGTACAGCGCATCCTTGAAGGGCTGCGGTCCGACGCGACGGTAGGCATCGAGGAAGATTTCAGACGGGTCAAGGCGCAGGCCGAGATAGGTGTTGACGATCACCTCCACGGCATCCGTCACCTTTTCCGGCTCGAAGCCGCGCCCGATGATTTCACCGATCGAGGTGTTCTCGTCGCCCGATCCACCGAGCGTGATCTGGTAAAGTTCCTCGCCCTTCTTCTCCACGCCCAGAAGACCGATATGGCCGACATGGTGGTGGCCGCAGGCATTGATGCAGCCGGAAATCTTGATCTTCAGCTCACCGATTTCCGCCTGCCGCTCAGGCGAGCCGAAACGGGTCGACAGTTCCTGCGCGACCGGGATCGAACGCGCATTGGCCAGCGCGCAGTAGTCGAGCCCGGGACAGGCGATGATGTCGGTGATCAGGCCGGCATTGGCCGTCGCCAGACCCGCAGCGACCAGACCCCGGTAGACCGGCTCCAGGTCGGCCAGCGCGACATGCGGCAGGATGAGGTTCTGCTCGTGGCTGACGCGGATTTCGTCGAAGGCATATTCCTCGGCGATATCGGCGACGGCCTCCATCTGCGTGTCGGTCGCGTCACCCGGAATGCCGCCGATCGGCTTCAGCGAGATCGTCACCATGCCGTAATCGGGGTGCTTGTGCGGCTGTACGTTGTTCTGCACCCAGCGCGCAAATTCCGGGTCCGCCTTCTTCCACTGCGCGAGGTTCGCCCAGCCTTCGGCACGGGAGCCAAGCTCCGGCGGCGCGAAATAGGCGGAAATCGCAGCAACATCGCGCTCGGGCAGCTTCAGCTCGGTGTCGCGCAGATCCGCGAACTCGGCCTCCACCTGACGCGAAAGCTCCTCCACGCCGGTCTCGTGCACGAGAATTTTGATGCGTGCCTTGTATTTGTTGTCGCGGCGGCCGTGGAGGTTGTACACGCGCATGATCGCGGTCGTGTAGGACAAGAGGTCCTGTTCCGGCAGGAAATCGCGGATCTTCTTGGCGATCATCGGCGTACGGCCCTGCCCGCCGCCGACATAGACGGCAAAGCCGACCTCACCCTTCTCGTTCTTCTTCAGGTGCAGGCCGATGTCGTGCACCTGGATGGCGGCGCGGTCGCGTTCTGCTCCCGTCACGGCAATCTTGAACTTGCGGGGCAGGAAGGAGAACTCCGGGTGTACGGATGACCACTGGCGCAGGATTTCCGCGTAAGGCCGGGGATCGGCGACCTCGTCGGCGGCCGCCCCTGCGAAATGGTCGGCCGTGACATTGCGAATGCAGTTGCCCGACGTCTGGAGCGCATGCATCTCGACGGTCGCGAGATCGGCCAGCGCATCCGGCAGTTCCGAGAGTTTCGGCCAGTTGTACTGGATGTTCTGGCGCGTGGTGAAATGACCATAGCCACGATCGTACTTGCGCGCGACATAGGCCAGCTTGCGCATCTGGCGGCCGTTCAGCGTGCCATAGGGAATGGCGACGCGCAGCATATAGGCGTGCAGCTGCAGATAGACGCCGTTCATCAGGCGCAGCGGCTTGAAGGCATCCTCGGCCAGTTCACCGGACAGGCGGCGCGCGACCTGATCGCGGAACTGCTCCACACGGTCGGAAACAAAGGCGTGGTCGAACTCGTCGTAGCGATACATTGAAACGTCCTCAGGCGGCCGGTGCGGCCGTCGCAGTCAGGCCGGAATAACCGGCGGCATAGGCAATGGATGGTCCTTCGGCACGGATGCGCTCGCGCATGCGCAAAGGCCGCAGCACGCCGTCGATTTCTTCAACGTCTACGACGTTTACGTCAACCACCTTGTTATCGGCGAAGGCCTGCTTGCCGGTGGCTTCAAGCGCGTCGATGGCCTCCTTGTGGCGCGCCACGAAGGCGTCCTGGAGATGTTCGTTCCAGTTGCCGGCGGCATCGAGCCAGACGGAAATGCCGTCGGAAAGGCGGTTGGCTGTCAGAACCTTGTCGGCCATGTCATGCTCCCAGTGCAGCTGTCGTGCGAACCGGCTCGCGCACGAGCGGCTCGGAATGTTCGAAATTGGCGCCGGCAACGGCATCGCCGATAATCACCATGACCGGGCCGGAAAGCTCGTCACGGTGCTCCAGGCCCGGCAAATCCTTGAGCGTTCCGTGCAGCAGACGCTTGTTGCGCCGGCTGGCATTTTCCACCACGGCGACGGTGGTCTCGGCGGGCAGGCCGGCCTCCATCAGCCGTGCGGCAACGGAAGCTGCGACCGTGCGGCCCATATAGACGGCAACGGTGGCGCCCGAAATCGCCAGACGCGCCCAATCCGGCAGAACCGATCCCGTCAGGTCGTGGCCCGTCGTGAAGACGAGCGAGGAGGCAACGCCACGCAGCGTCAGCGGCAGCTCGAAATCGGCCGCCGCGGCAAAGGCGGAGGTGATGCCCGGCACGATCTCATACGTCACGCCGGCCTGCCGGAGTGCTGCCATTTCTTCGCCGGCACGGCCGTAGACAAGCGGATCGCCGGATTTCAGCCGCACGACACGCTTGCCGGCCTTGCCGAGTTCCACAAGCAGATCGTTGATCTCTTCCTGCGATTTGGAGTGGCAGCCCTTGCGCTTACCGACGGACAGACGCTCGGCATCGCGGCGCCCCATATCGACGATCGCCTGTGGCACCAGCGCATCGAAAACGATGACATCGGCTTCCATCATCACGCGCTGCGCACGCAGCGTCAGCAGGTCTTCCGCGCCCGGACCGGCGCCGACGAGCCAGACATGACCCGCTGCCCTGCCCTGTGAATTCAAAAGCGTGTTGGCCGTGCGGCGCGCCAGTTCGATATCCCCGTTGTTGACGGCATCGGCAACCGCACCCTGGAAGAACCGCCGCCAGAAGACGCGGCGCGTCACACCGCGCGGCAGAATGCGATCGACGGCCTCACGGTAGCTGCTGGCAAGGCTCGCGAGACGCCCCAGCGAGGGCGAAAGGATCTGATCGACCTGGGCGCGGATCATCTGCGCCAGCACCGGGCCTGCGCCTTCGGTGCCGATCGCCACCGCCAGGGGCGCGCGATTGACGAGCGCCGGCGTGAAGAAATCGCAATAATCCGGCTGATCCACCGCATTGACGGGGATGTGAAGCGCGCGGGCGGCGGTGGAAATGGCGCGATCCGCGGCGCCGTCGCCGGTCGCGGCAAAAACCAGGGTTGCGCCTTCGATGAGCGCACTGGAGAAGGGTACGCGGATCAGGACAAGCCCCTTCTCCTCGATGAAACGGGAAAAATCGGCTTCCGGCGCTTCGGCGACAACAACGATGCGGGCATCTGTATTGAACAGCAGGCGGGCCTTGGCGAAGGCCTCGTTGCCCTCACCCACGACAACGACGGTCCTGCCGCTGACGCGGAAGAACGCGGGAAATGTCGAAAGCTTGCTCTGCGCCTCAGTCATGATCCGATCCGGTTGGAGTGTGCGCACTATCGCCAAAAATCGCCAGGAACAAAAGAAACATAAATTCCAATGCCCAAGGCGGGGCGTATTGTTTTGCTCTGCACCCTCGCATTTTGAGCATAAGTCACCGGCTGCCCTTGCCTGCCCGCCGCCGCGCCCGCTAAGGATGGCCATCAAGTCAAAGGGAATTCCCACATGGACCAGGCCACCCTTGCCAAGCGGCTTCTCGACGTCATCCAGTCCGATATCCTGCCCCTGACAAAAGCCGGCGTCGCCGCCGGCAACAAGGTCTTCGGCGCGGCGATCCTGCGCAAGTCCGACCTGTCGCTCGTGCTTGCCGAAACCAACAACGAGACTGAAAATCCGCTGTGGCACGGTGAGGTGCATACGCTGAAGCGCCTCTATGAGCGCGTGGAGAAGCCCGACACCAGGGACTATGTTTTCCTGTCGACGCATGAGCCCTGCTCCATGTGCCTGTCGGCCATCACCTGGGCGGGCTTCGACAATTTCTACTATTTCTTCAGCCATGAGGATTCGCGCGACAGCTTCGCCATTCCGCACGATCTGCGCATCCTCAAGGAAGTCTTCCGGCTGGAGCCGGGCGGCTATGCGAAGACGAACGCCTTCTGGCGCTCGGCCGCCATCGCCGATCTCATCGCAACCGCCGATGACGAGGCAAAGGCGGCGCTGAAGGCACAGGATGCCGAAATCCGCGCGGCCTATGACGCGCTTTCCGCAAGCTATCAATCCGGCAAGGCCGGCAATGCCATCCCGTTGAATTGAGACCCGCCATGCAGCCGAGCCGCGACATAGACCGCCTGATCGAGATCATGCAGGCCCTGCGCCAGCCGGAAACTGGCTGCCCCTGGGATATCGTCCAGAGCTTCGAGACCATCAAGCCCTATACAATCGAGGAAGCCTACGAAGTCGCCGACGCGATCGAGCGCAACGACATGGACGACCTCTGCGACGAGCTGGGCGACCTCCTGCTCCAGGTCGTCTTCCATGCGCGGATCGCCGAGGAACGCGGCTCTTTCGATTTCGGCAACGTTGTTGAGGCCGTCACCCGCAAGATGATCCGCCGTCACCCGCATGTCTTCGAGCGCTCGGATGCGCAGACCCCGGAAGCCGTCAAGCTGCAATGGGATGCGATCAAGCAGGCGGAGAAGCGTGAGCGCAAGGAGCGCCGCGCCCTTCGCGGATTGCCCGACGACCCGCTGCGCGGCCATCTCGGTTCCGTGCAGCGCTCCTTCCCGGCCCTCGTCGAGGCGCTGAAGCTCCAGGAGCGCGCCGCCAAGGTCGGCTTCGACTGGTCGGAACCGGCCCCGATCCTCGACAAGATCGAGGAAGAAATCGGTGAACTGCGCTCAGCCCTCGCCTCCGGTGAGCAGAAAGCCGTCGTTGACGAACTCGGCGACCTGATTTTCGCGCTGGTCAATATCGGCCGCCATGTCGGCGCTGATCCCGAAATGGCGCTGCGCGGCACGAACACGAAGTTCCGCAACCGCTTTTCCCATATCGAGGACAGCCTGGCTGCCAATGGTGAAAACCTGGAGGATGCGACATTGGAGCGAATGGAAGCGCTCTGGCAGGCGGCCAAGCAGATCGAGCGAAGCCTCAAGTAACGCAACGTCAATAGAATGACGCTGCGTTATCGTTCCCAGTCCTCGCGCGCCGGCTTGCTGCCGATGCCGAGGCGTCGGTCGAGTTCGGCGGCTTCGGTCTCCGTCAGCCGCAGTTCCAGCCGCACATTTCCGTCTTCCAGGTCCTCGCGCGCATCGACGATCGAGTGATCGTAGATCCACGGCAGAAGCTGCAGCTGCATCACGGGTACGATCACGTCGCGGTGGACCAGGACGCCGGAAAGCCGGCGGTTGATCTCGTCAAGCAGAGCGTCCACCCCATCGCCGGAAATGGCGGATACGGCGATGACGTTCGGCTGTGTGGTGGCCTTGTGCACCAACGCTTCCCGCGCCTCGGGCTCAAGCCGGTCGATCTTGCTCCAGACCTCGAGGATGCGCTCGGCGCCGTCCTTCTCATCGATGCCGAGATCGGCAAGGATACGCAGAACGTCGGAGGATTGCGCGCCATTGTCCGGATCGGACATATCGCGCACATGCAGAATGAGATCGGCTTCCAGCACCTCTTCCAGCGTCGCCCGGAAGGCCGCCACGAGATGCGTCGGCAGGTCGGAGATGAAGCCCACCGTGTCGGAAAGAATGACGGTGCGGCCCTGCGGCAGCTTCATGCGGCGCAGCGTCGGGTCGAGCGTCGCAAACAGCATGTCCTCGGCCAGAACGCCTGCGCCGGTAATGCGGTTGAACAGCGTAGACTTGCCGGCATTGGTATAGCCGACGAGCGCAACGATGGGATGCGGCACCTTCTTGCGCTTCGAGCGGTGCAGCTGGCGGGTGCGGCGCACCTGCTCCAGTTCGCGCTCCAGCTTGACGATCTTGTCCTGAAGAAGCCGGCGGTCGGCCTCGATCTGTGTTTCACCGGGACCGCCCATGAAGCCCGCGCCACCGCGCTGGCGCTCAAGGTGCGTCCAGCTGCGCACGAGACGGCCGCGCTGGTAGTTGAGATGCGCCAGCTCGACCTGCAGCGTACCTTCCTTGGTGGAGGCGCGGCGGCCGAAAATTTCGAGGATCAGGCCCGTGCGGTCGATGACCTTGGCGTTCCATTCCTTCTCGAGATTGCGCTGCTGGACCGGTGTCAGCGGATGGTCGACGATGACAAGACCGGCATTGTGCTCGTCGAGCGCCGCCTTGATCTCCTCGATCTTGCCTGTGCCAAGCAGCGTGCCCGGCTTCGGCTGGGCGACCGGCACGAGGGCCGAATGCACGATGGTCAGGTCGATGGCGCGCGCAAGGCCGACGGCCTCTTCCAGCCGCGCTTCGTCGGACCGCGTGATAACGGTCGGATCGGCTTTCCCGCGCGTCTTCAGGACCGGTGCGATGACCACGGCGCGCATGTCGTCCCGGTGCTTTTCAACGTCCGGGACGAGGGAATCCTTGGAAATATCGGATTTGCTAATCTTCGTTGGTCCTGTCAGGAGCCGTTTTCCTCGGTCTCGAACATCTGCAGCGGCTGGCCGGGCATGATAGTCGAGATCGCGTGCTTGTACACGAGCTGCGAATGACCGTCGCGACGGAGCAGGACGCAGAAATTGTCGAAGGAGGTGACAACTCCGGTCAGCTTGACCCCGTTAATGAGAAAGATCGTCAAAGAAATCTTTTGCTTGCGAACGGTATTGAGAAAAAGATCCTGCAGGTTCTGAGAACGTTCCGCCATCGCGCCGCTTCTTTCTGATTGCCGGCCCTTGAGACCGGTTGACTGATAATAAAATGTCCCCGTGGCCGGGAATGAATTTCCGGACCGCCGAGTTTGGTATCAAATCGCGGTCTTCTCCGCAACGTCGAAAAAGGCGTCGCGAATTTTCTGCGCGACGATCCCGGGATGGCCGTTGGCGATCGTCCGGCCGTCGATGGAAACGATCGGAAGGCAGATCGTCGTGGCGCCGGTAATGAAAACCTCACGCGCCTCCAGCATCTCGGCGACGGAGAAGCGGCGTTCCTCGACCGGCAGCCCGAGCGTGCCCGCCACATCGATCAGCGTGGTGCGGGTAATGCCGCGCAAAATGCCGCGATCGGCCGGCCGCGTGACGAGCGTGCCCGCCTTGTCGACGATCCAGAGATTCGTGGCGGCCCCCTCCGTCACATTGCCCTCGGCATCGACGAAGATCGCCTCATACCCGCCCGCCTCTTTCGCCTGCTGGCGCGCCAGCACGTTCGGCAGCAGGCCGACGGTCTTGATGTCGACCCTGCCCCAGCGATTGTCCGGCACTGTGAAGGCACTGACGCCCGCCGCATGTTTTGCTGCAATCGTCGCCGGGTTGAGCGACTTGGCCGTCACGATGAGCGAAGCACGCACGTCGGGCGACGGAAAGACATGGTCGCGGCGTGCCACTCCGCGCGAAACCTGCACATAGACCAAGCCGTTCACCACGCGGTTGCGCCTGAGCACTTCGCGCATGATGCCAACGAGGGCCGCGCGCGGCATCGGCGGATGGATGCGGATCTCGGAGAGCGAGCGGTCGAGCCGGTCCAGGTGCCGGGTCATGTCCACCAGAAAGCCCTTTGTGACCTGGCAGACCTCGTAGACCGCATCGCCGAACATCAGGCCGCGATCCTCGATATGCACCGTCGCATCGGCGTGCCGCACGTAGCGACCGTTCACATAGGCAAAGCGAAGCATGGGCGTTCCTGTTCCGGCGCGAGCGGGAAACGTTCCGTGCGCCTGCGGCTGTCTAGAAATACTGGATACTGACGCGGAAGAGCTGTTCGACGTGGCGCACCGACGCGGCCGCCGCAAACAGAACGACCCGGTCCTTGGCCTTGATCTTGGTGTTGCCGTCCGGCCGGATGACCGTGCCTTCGCGGTAGATGGCGCCGATGCGAATGCCCGCCGGCAGCTCGATTTCGCGCAGCGGCTTCCCGACGAGCATTGAGGTCTCCAGCGCCTCCGCCTCGATGACCTCGGCTGCGCCCTTCTGCACGGCATAGACCGAGCGGATGCGCCCCTTGCGGACATGCTGGAGAATACCGGAGATCGTGACCGCGCGCGGATTGATATGCGAGTCGATGCCGAGCGTCTTGGTAAAGTCCTCGTAGCTTGGATCGTTGATCAGCACGAGGTTCTGCTTGCAGCCGAGGCGCTTGGCCATCACACTGCCGAGAATGTTGATCTGGTCGTTGTTGGTGAGCGCCACAATAAGGTCTGCGTCCTGAATATCGGCCTGGAGCAGCATCTTCTGGTCAAGCGCCGAGCCATGCAGGACGACCGCGCTGCGCAGCTTGTCGGCCACGGCCACGGCCCGCTCGCGGTCGCTTTCGATGATCTTCAGCCGGGTCTTAGGCTGATAATCCTCGATGGCGCGGGCGACGAAATAGCCGATATTGCCCCCGCCGGCGATGACGATGCGTGCCGCCTCCTGCTCCTCATGGCCGAACAGGGCAAGCGTGCGCCGCACATGCCCCTTGTCGCACACGACATAGGCAAGATCGCCCGAATGCAGCTGATCGGACGAGTTCGGCACGACCAGCTTTCCATTGGAGACAATGCCCGTCACCGTGGCGCTCAGGTCGGGAAACAGCTCGCTCAGCTGCTTCAGCGGCGTCTCGACGACGGGGCAGTCCTCCATGCACTCGATGGCGACCATGACGATTCGGTCGTCGGCGAAGCGCACGACATCGGTCGCACCGGGAAACGAGATGCGCCGCAGCACCATCTTGCCCACCTCCACCTCCGGCGAGATGGTCACGTCGATGGGCATGTTCTCGCGTGAGAAGAGGTCGGAATACTCCGGCGCAAGATAGCTCTGAGAGCGGATGCGGGCGATCTTGGTCGGCACGTTGAACAGCGAATGCGCCACCTGGCAGGCGACCATGTTGATTTCGTCGTACAGCGTGACGGCGATGATCATGTCGGCCTGGTCGGCGCCGGCCTTGGCCAGCACCTCCGGATGCGCGCCGTGTCCCACGACACCGCTGACATCGAGCGTCTCGGTGATGGCGGAGATCAGCGAAGCCTTGTTGTCGATGACCGAGACATCGTTGCCCTCCTGCGAGAGGCGTTCCGCGATACCGTAGCCGACGCGTCCGGCGCCGCAGATGATGACCTTCATGCCCTGAACCCCAGAATCGCCTTAAGGCCTTATACGCCAAGCGATTTCAGTTTGCGATGGAGCGCCGAGCGCTCCATGCCGACGAATTCGGCCGTGCGGGAGATGTTGCCGCCGAAGCGGTTGATCTGGGCGATGAGGTAATCGCGCTCGAACATTTCGCGGGCCTCGCGTAGCGGAAGCGTCATGATGTGCTGGTCGCCCTGCGTGGAAATCTTCGGCAGCATGTCGCCCACTTCCGTCGGCAGCATGTCGGCCGAAATCGGGGTATCCGGGCCGTCGCTGCGGGCGAGAATCATCAGACGCTCGATATTGTTACGCAGCTGGCGGATGTTGCCCGGCCAGTCATGCGCCTGGAGCACCGCCAGCGCGTCGTCACCGATCTTGCGCGCGCGGATACCGGCCTGCTCGCTGACCTGCCGCATGAACATGTCAACGAGGAAGGGAATGTCCTCGCGCCGCTCGGCAAGCGGCGGCACGCGCAGCGGCACCACGGCAAGTCGGTGGTAGAGGTCCTCGCGGAAACCACCTTCGGCGATCAGACTTTCGAGATTGTAAGCGGTGGATGAGATGATGCGCACATCCACCTTGACCCGCTTGGAGCCGCCGACGCGCTCGAATTGCTGATCGACAAGCACGCGCAGGATCTTGTTCTGCGTCTCGCGCGGCATTTCGCCAATCTCGTCGAGATAAAGGATACCGCCATGCGCCTCTTCGAGCACACCGGTCCGTCGCGGTTGGCCGGGCGTTCCCTCGGTCCCGAACAGCGCGATCTCCATGCGTTCTGGCGTGATCGCCGCTGCATTCAACACGACGAACGGCCCGTTCGCGCGGCTCGACTTGCGGTGGATCATGCGCGCCACCAGTTCCTTGCCGGAACCGGAGGGGCCAAGGATCATGATGCGGCTGTTGGTCGGCGAAACCTTCTCGATGTTCTGGCGCAGCTGCGAGACGGCGACAGACGTGCCGATCAGCTCGACGGGGTCACCCGACCGCTTCTTCAGCTCCGTCACCTCGCGGCGCAGCTTGGAATTTTCGAGCGCGCGCTCCGCGATCAGGATCAGCCGGTCCGCCTTGAACGGCTTTTCGATGAAATCATAAGCGCCGCGCCTGATGGCGGAGACGGCGGTCTCGATATTGCCGTGGCCGGAAATCATCACGACCGGCAGGTCGGGGTGGCGGCTCTTGATCTCGTCGAGAAGCGCAAGACCGTCGAGCTTGCTGCCCTGCATCCAGATATCGAGGAAGACGAGGCGCGGCACGCGGTCGCTGATGGCGGCAAGCGCGCTGTCGCTGTCGAAGGCGGTGCGTGTCTCGTGCCCCTCGTCCGAAAGGATGCCGGAAACGATTTCGCGGATGTCCTCTTCATCGTCCACTACGAGAATATCAGACGCCATGGCTTACTTCCTTGCTCTTATTCTTGTCCGCATCGATGGCCACCGTTTCCTCGTAGGGCAGGATCACGCGGATCATCGCCCCATGGCCTTGATCGAAATCCGAGGGGGCATCGTGCAATTCCAGCTGCCCCCCATGGTCTTCGATGATCTTCTTCACGATCGCGAGGCCCAGGCCCGTGCCCTTCTCGCGCATCGTCATATAGGGCTCGAGAATCCGATGCCGGTTTTCGGTCGGCAGGCCCTTGCCGTTATCGATCACATCGACGACGAAACGCCGGCCCGGATCGTCTGCGATCGCGCGGACGAACACCTTCGGCTGCGCACGTCCGGCATCCGGCGGCACGGCCTCGATGGCCTCGACGGCGTTCTTGATGAGGTTGCCGAAGGCCTGTCCGAGCATGCGCTGATCGAAGAGCCCCGTGAGCGGCACCTCGCCAAAATCCTTCTCGAAAGAGACATGGTTGTTACCCATCTCGCGCAGGAATACGGCGTCCTTGAGGATGGTGCGCAGGTCCGAGCGCTCCTTGGTCGGTTTGGGCATGCGCGCAAAGGACGAGAATTCGTCCACCATGCGCCCGATATCCTCGACCTGCCGCACGATCGTATCCGTACACTGGTCGAACACCGCCCGGTCTTCCTGGTCGATCTGCTTGCCGTAGCGGCGACGGATGCGCTCGGCCGAAAGCTGGATCGGCGTCAACGGGTTCTTGATTTCGTGTGCGATGCGGCGCGCCACATCCGCCCAGGCGGTCGAGCGCTGGGCGATGACAAGATCGGTGATGTCATCGATGGTGACGACGTGCGAATCCTGCGCGTCCTTGGTTTCCTCGCGCGTCACCTGCACGTTCAGCGTCCGCTCCTTGCCGCCATGCATGATGTTGATCTGCCGCCGATGGTCGTTGCGATAGCGCGTGGCGCCCTCGGCCAGCACCGCCGCGATTTCCGGCGCCACCTCCGACAGCGGCTTGCCGATGAGGTCGGCCGCGTCCCGTCCGAGCAGGATTTCGGCCGACGTGTTGACGATGGTCACGCGCCCGTCGCCCTCGACGCCGATGACGGCCGCCGTCACGCCCGACAGCACGGCCTCGATGAAACGGCGGCGATCGTCGACCTCGTCCTTCGCATCGAGGATCTGTTCCTGCTGGATGCGGATTTCAGAAATCATCTTGTTGAAGGTGCGCGAAAGATTACCGACGTCGCCATCGGCCGTGCGGACCGGGACGGACACGTCGAGATTGCCCGAGGCAACGCTGTCGGCCGCGCCGATAAGCTGGCGGATGGGCCGAACGATACGGTCGGCAATCGCGATGGCGGTCCAGATCGCGGCGAGCAGCACGATCAGCGCGAAGCCGAGATAGAGCAGCCCGAAGGCGACCTGAAGCGGTGTGCGGCCGGATTCCAGTGCCCGGTATTCCGCGGTGTTCTCCTCCATCAGCCGCATGGAGCGCATCACCTCGGGGTCGACGGTGCGGATCGTATAGAGAAACGCATCCGAGATGTTTTCCAGCTTGATGATCGCGCCGACCAGATTGGTCATGCCCGGCGGGATCAGCGTCGGCTGGCCGGCGGCAGACGCGCGCAGCGCATCTGAGGGAACCGGCGGAAGCTCGCCCTCCACCTGGATATTGGCCTGCAGGATCGGGGAGCCATCGGCCCTGAGCAGAAAGGCGCCCAGCATGCCGCGCCCCCGTGCCTGTCGCGTCATCAGTTCGATGAAGCCGGAGCGGTCGAGGCTGTAGAGCTGGCGATTGCGGTCGAGGTCGTTCGCCATCGAGACCGTCTGGCCCTGCAGGTAGCTGGCATTTTCCAGCATATAGGCCTGCGCCACATTGAGCGAGGAACTGACGATCGACTGCGTGCGGATGGAGAACCAGCGGTCGAGGCCGACATCCAGCGTGATCGAGGCGAAGATCGCGACCAGCACAGCCGGCGTGATCGCCACGATGGAGAACAGCGCGACGATGCGCACATGCAGCCGCGCCGCCGCGCGGCCACGCCGGCGTGCACGCAGCAGGCGGGCAATTTCCCGGCCGATCAGGAACATAAGGCCGACGATGAAGATGGCATTGATCGCCGCCGAGGCGATGACGACGTTTGGTTCCGGCCGGATCGGCGTCAGGCCGAGCAGAATGAAGAGCGAGATCGTGGCGGCAACGAGTGCGCCACCTGCAAGCAGAAGCCCCGGCAGCGCGAACGAAGCCCGGCGATCCGCGATGACCGTTCCGGTCTCGCCCTGCGAAAGCACGTCAACGTCTTCCGTCATCTGCCGCATCGCTTCCCCGGCCACGCGCCTGTTCGGCGCGAAGGCTTTATCTCGTGTTTTCCGGGATGTACCGACCGCATGTCAGGCGCCTGCCCGTGCCCGTGTCATGACGGTCGGGCGCGCGAACCTGTTCGACCGCCTCCCTCTGTTACCCTCAAGCAACAGATTGTGGCCAAAATGCAACGCCTTCGTCAGACAAGTCAAGCCGAACGGGAGCTTCTGTAGACGGAAACACCGAGTTCGCGGATTTTCTTACGCAAGGTATTGCGATTGAGGCCGAGAAGGTCGGCGGCCTTGATCTGGTTGCCACGGGTCGCGGTCAGCGCGGCGAGAATCAGCGGATACTCCACCTCGGCCAGCACGCGGTCGTAAAGGCCCGATGGCGGCAGGCCGTCCCCGAAACTCGCGAAATACTGCCGCATGTTCTCCTCGACGGCCTGCGAAATCGACAGCGGGCCGGAGCGCACAACCGCCTTTTCCATGGGGCTGTCGGGGATATCGGCCCTGAGCTCCGTCTCGATGATCTCACGGGTGATCACGTCCTGCGGGTAGAGCGCGGTCAGCCGGCGCACGACATTTTCAAGCTCGCGCACGTTGCCGGGCCAGGGATGCGCCTTCATCAGCTCCAGCGCTTCCTGGTCGAAGCGCTTGGCGTCGAGACCTTCCTTCTCGGCCTGCTGCACGAAATGGCGCACGAGGTCGGGAATGTCCTCCGCCCGGTCGCGCAGCGGCGGCAGGCGCAACGGCACGACGTTGAGACGATAATAGAGGTCCTCGCGGAACAGGCCCTGGTTGATGGACTGTTTCAGATCCTTGTTGGTCGCCGCAACGATGCGCACATCGGTGCGGATCGGCGTGCGGCCGCCGACGGTGGTATATTCGCCCTGCTGGAGCACGCGCAGGAGGCGCGTCTGCGCATCCATCGGCATGTCGCCGATTTCGTCGAGGAACAGCGTGCCGCCCTCAGCCTGCTCGAAGCGGCCGGTCGAGCGGTTCTGAGCGCCAGTAAAGGCACCCTTTTCGTGGCCGAAGAGTTCGGATTCGATAAGGTCACGCGGGATCGCCGCCATGTTGATGGCGACGAAGGGGCCGTTGCGGCGTTTGCCGTAGTCATGCAGCGCGCGGGCGACCAGTTCCTTGCCGGTGCCCGATTCGCCGGTGATCATCAGCGTCAGGTCCGTCTGCATCAGGCGCGCAAGTACGCGATAGATTTCCTGCATCGCCGCCGAACGGCCCACAAGCGGCATGCCGTCCTGCGTATCGTCGTCGAGCCGCGCAGGCTTGCGCTTCGGCTCGGCCAGCGCCCGGCCGATGATGGCGATGAGCTCGGTCAGATCGAAGGGCTTCGGCAGATAGTCGTAAGCGCCCTTCTCCGAGGCCTTGATGGCCGTCATGAACGTGTTCTGCGCGCTCATCACGAGCACCGGAAGATCGGGCCTTGCCTTCTTGATGCGCGGCAGGAGGTCGAAGGCGTTCTCGTCCGGCATCACGACATCGGTCACGACGATGTCGCCCTCGCCGGCGGCGACCCAGCGCCACAGCGTTGCCGCATTGGAGGTGATGCGCACGTCGTAGCCGGCGCGGCTCAGCGCCTGGTTGAGCACGGTGCGGATTGCGGCATCGTCATCGGCAACGAGGACTGTGGCGCCTGTCATCAATCATGTCCTTTGGTCTTGGAAAAGTCGTCGTCTTCGCTGACGCCGCGCGAGGCGGGCATCAGCACGCGAAAGGTAGTGCGGTTGGCCTGGCTGTCGCATTCCACGATGCCGCCATGCCCCCCGATGATCTTGGCGACCAGCGCAAGGCCCAGGCCCGATCCATTGGTCTTGGTGGTGATGAAGGGATCGAACAGGTGCGGCAGCAGGTCCGCCGGCACGCCCGGCCCGTTGTCGTGCACGCAGAATTCCAGCGGTAGCGAGATCTTTTCGCGCGTTCCGGCAACCGAGAGCCGTATGCCCGGCCGGTAGGCGGTCGTCAGCTGGATTTCGCCGTCGCCCCGGTCGCCTACGGCCTCGGACGCGTTCTTGATGAGATTGAGGAAAACCTGCACCAGCTGGTCGCGATTGGCAAAGACCGGCGGCAGCGACGGGTCGTAGAGTTCCGTGATCTTGATGTTGCGCGCAAAGCCAGCCTTGGCGACAGCCTTCACATGGTCGAGCACGGAATGGATGTTGATCGGCAAGCGATCGACCGGCCGCTCATCCGAAAACACCTCCATGCGGTCGACCAGCGAGACGATGCGGTCCGTCTCGTCACAGATCAGCCGTGTCAGAGCGCGATCCTCATCGATGACGGAGGTTTCCAGCAGCTGTGCGGCGCCGCGGATGCCCGACAGCGGGTTCTTGATTTCATGCGCCAGCATCGAGGCAAGGCCAGTCACGGAGCGCGCGGCAGCGCGGTGCGTCAGCTGGCGGTCGATCTTGTCCGCCATCGAGCGCTCCTGGATCACCACGACCACGGAGCCCGGATCGGTCGTGACGGGCGCAACATAGAGGTCGACGAGCTTGTCGGCGCCCAGCCGTGGTGAACTGAGGTCCACACGGTATTCACTGACTGGCGCCCGGCGTTCGCGCACTTGGTCGATCAGCGTCAGCAGGGGGCTGCCGAAGGGAATGACGCTCGCCACATTGTGACGGGCGAGATAACCTGCACTTGCCCCAAAAAAGGATTCCGCCTCCCAGTTGGCGAAGGCGATCAGCCCCGCGCCATCGACCATTATCACCGGGTTCTGGATGGCGTTCAGCACGGCAAGTGCCAGGTCCGGCGCATTCGGGTTTGCGGCCTTCTCCGTCATGCGGCCTCTCCGAGTTTGACCACGGGACCGTTCAGGATAGCCGCCGCCAGCCTGTCGGCAACGAAAGCGCTATCACGCGCGGTCATGATCGCCGCCTTGTCCGCGCCGCCAAGGCCCGCCGCAAAGCGATCCAGATACCAGCCGACATGTTTGCGCGCATGGCGCAACCCCGCCTCCACACCATAGAAATCCAGCATCATGCGATAATGCTGGACGGCAACCGACGCGCATTCTTCCGTGTCAGGATGCGGGCACGCCCCCGCCAGCACCGCAGGATGCCACGGGCGACCCTGTGCGGAACGGCCGACCATGACGGCGTCCGCGCCGGAGCGCCGCAGGATTTCCTGCGCATCTTCAGCCGTATCGACATCGCCATTGGCAACAAGCGGGATGGAAAGCACGTCACGCACGGCGCGGATCGCGTCCCAGTCGGCCCGTCCTTCGTAGAACTGCATGCGCGTGCGGCCATGCACGGTGATCATCGCGACACCGGCGGTCTCGGCGCGCGAGGCGATATGCGGTGCATTCAGCGAATCGTGGTCCCAGCCGAGCCGCATCTTCACCGTCACCGGCACCTTCACGGCGTTGACTGTCGCCTCGATGAGGGCCAGCGCATGATCGGGATCGCGCATCAGCGCCGAACCGGAATAGCCGCCGATCACCTTCTTGGCTGGGCAGCCCATATTGATGTCGATGATGTCGGCGCCCTCGCCTTCTGCGATCTTCGCCGCTTCCGCCATCCAGTGCGCCTCGCGCCCGGCAAGCTGCACCATATGGGGGCGGATGCCGCAATTGCGGATACGCGACCAGCTTTCGCGCGCGTTCAGCGCCAGTTCGCGGCTTGCCACCATCTCCGTCACGACCAGCCCGGCCCCGAAACGCCAGGCAAGATCGCGGAACGGTAAATCCGTCACGCCGGACATCGGCGCAAGGACAACCCGGTTCCTCAGGGTCTGGCCACCGACCGCAAGCGGCGCTGACAGGGCTGGAAGTACCAAATGCTCATCTTTCAAGCAGGTCATATCTCTGCATCATTTTTAGCCATTATTGTCGTTCTTGCCAAGCCGCAATCACGGTCGGCGGCATTTTTCCTGTCAGCGCTGGAATTGCGGCATCCTTCCGGCTAAACCACCCCAAAACGCTTTGAAACGGGAGGCAAGGAGCCGAATGCAGGCGGAAAATACCCTATCCTGCGGTGTGGTGATCGTTGCCGCCGGTCGCGGCGAGCGGGCCGGCAGCCATGCCGAAGGCCCCAAGCAGTACCGTCGCATCGGCGGAACGCCGGTGATCTCCCACACGCTCGATCTGTTTGTCAATTGGCAGCCCGCCAAGCATATCGTGGTCGTGATACATCCCGATGACGCAGCACTCTTCGAGATGGCGCGCGCAGCGGCATCGCCGGCCGGCAGCCGGCTGAGTGTCGTCCAAGGCGGCGCCACGCGCCAGCAGTCCGTACTGGCCGGGCTTGATGTCCTGGCAGACCACGCCGTCAGCCATGTGCTCATCCAGGATGCCGTGCGCCCCTTCGTCGAGCCCGCCATCCTGGACCGCACGCTCACCGCCTTCAGCCATGGCGCGCGCGCCGTTCTGCCCGCCGTCGCGGTCGCCGATACGCTGAAACGGGCCGATGCTAACGGCAATGTGGCCGAGACGGTCTCCCGCTCGGGCCTGTTTGCCGCCCAGACGCCGCAGTCCTTCCATTTCGAAACGATCCTGGAGGCGCATCGCCGCGCGGCCGCATCAGGACGCACCGATTTCACCGACGATGCCTCGATTGCCGAATGGGCCGGGGTCCGGGTGCACCTCGTCGAAGGCAGCGCCGGTAACGTCAAGCTTACATTGCAGAAGGATATTGCCATGGCCGACCAGCGCCTTTCACACGCTCTACCGGACGTGCGCACCGGAAACGGCTACGACGTGCACCAGCTCGTCGAGGGCGACGGCGTGACGCTGTGCGGCCTGTTCATCCCGCACGACCAGACGCTGTCGGGCCATTCCGATGCCGACGTCGCGCTGCACGCGCTGACCGACGCCCTGCTCGCGACCTGCGGCGCCGGCGATATCGGCGATCATTTCCCGCCATCGGATCCGCAGTGGAAGGGCGCTGCCTCGCGCATCTTCCTCGAACACGCCGCTGAAATCGTGCGCAAGGCCGGCGGCACCATCATGAATGCCGATGTCTCGCTGATCGCCGAAGCGCCCAAGGTCGGCCCCCATCGCGATGCGATGCGCCGCAATCTCTCGGAATTCCTCGGCATTTCCCTGGAGCGCTGCTCGGTGAAGGCGACGACCAACGAAAAGATCGGCTTCATCGGCCGCCGCGAGGGCATCGCAGCCATCGCCACCGCAACGGTCGTCTACAGGGGAAGCGAAGCATGAGCATCTGGCCTCAGGACATCGAAGACGCCGCCCGCGCCATCGTCGCGGATTTCGGGCCGAAGAACCTGCTCATCGCCACGGCCGAATCCTGCACCGCCGGCCTGATCGCCGGCGCCATCACCGAGATCGCGGGCTCCTCCACGGTCTTCGACCGCGGTTTCGTCACCTATTCCAATGAAGCCAAGCGCGAGATGATCGGCGTCGCCAACGCCACGCTCAAGGCGCATGGCGCCGTGTCGCGCGAGACCGCGCTGGAAATGGCCGAAGGCGCCATCGGCAATTCCGGCGCCAACATCTCGGTCGCCGTGACGGGCATCGCCGGCCCGGGCGGCGGCTCGGATGAAAAACCCGTCGGCCTCGTGCATCTCGCCACCGCCCGCACCGGCCGCAAGACGCTGCACCGCGAGATGCGTTACGGCGATATCGGCCGCAGCGCCGTCAGGCTCGCCACGGTGCGCACCGCACTCGAAATGCTGGTGGAAATCTCAGCCGACTGAGGAGGCGCCGCCATAGATGGTCGCGGCGCGTTTTTCGAAGGCGTCCGTGAACATGCGGAAGGCCCGGTCGAACATCGAGCCCATCAGCGCGCCGAGAATGCGGCTTTTGAACTCGTAGTCGATGTAGAAATGCACCGAGCAGCCGCCTTCCGGCAGTGCATCGAAGCGCCAGCGGTTGTCGAGATAGCGGAACGGCCCGTCGATATATTTGACGTCGATCGCCCGTTCGGCCGCATTCAGCAGCACCTGCGTGGTGAATGTCTCGCGGATCGCCTTGTAGCCTACCGTCATGTCCGCCACGAGCAGTTCCTTGCCGTCGCGCTCCTTGCGCGAGCGCACCGAAAGGGCTTCGCAAAGCGGCAGGAATTCCGGATAGCGCTCGACATCGGCGACGAGCGCATACATCTCTTCAGGCGTGTGAGGAACCGGGCGACGGGTTTCGAACTGAGGCATGGCCGAGAGCTAATGAACCGCGCGAATTCTTGCAAGTAGGCGGTCATTCTCGCGCCGCGATTTCAACACGCAAACAGGCACGTCGCAGCCATAAGCCGCAAGGTTCTCTTCGATCTCCGGGCTTTCGGTCTTCTCGAAATTCCAGATGTAGCGAAGGAAATCCGCATCGATCCGCTCGGGGCAACCGTCGGCCATCTCGGGCCGCGACCGGCCGCGGTAGCGTAGCCAGCGCGAGATCACGCCGTAGAGCGAGACGAGCCGCGGCGGACGCAACCAAAGAACGAGCTGCGTGCGCGGCAGCCGCAGCGGCAGCGTGCCCGGGCTGGTGCCGTCCATGATCCATCGCTCCTGCGCCACGAACGCCTTGAGCCTGTCCAGCGCTTCGGCCCGCGGCCGCTGCTGCCAGCCGGGCATCCAGAAGATTTCCCGGTCCATGGAAATGTGTGGCAGCGAAAGATGATCCGAAAGCTGCCGCGCCAGCGTGCTCTTGCCGCTGCCCGAGCAGCCGATGACCAGCACGCGCTCCGCGGTTTTCAGCCGTCCGGCCGCCTCTTCCAGCGCAATCGTCATGTCAGCCTCCTGAAACCAGAAACCCCGCCATCGGGCAGGACGGCGGGGCTTAAAGCATGGGGGCTGAAAAGTCTATTCGGCTGCGGCCAGCAGCTTCTTCTCCCGCGCTGCCCGCAGGCGGGCGAAATCGTCGCCGGCATGGTGCGAGGAGCGCGTCAGCGGGCTCGAGGAGACCATCAGGAAGCCCTTGGAATAGGCCACCGTCTCATAGGACTTGAACTCGTCGGGCGTCACGAAGCGCATGACGGCATGATGCTTGCGGGTCGGCTGGAGATACTGCCCGATGGTCAGGAAGTCGACATCGGCCGTGCGCAGGTCGTCCATCAGCTGGAGCACTTCGTTGCGCTCCTCGCCGAGCCCCACCATGATGCCCGACTTGGTGAACATGGTCGGGTCCAGCTCCTTCACGCGCTGCAAAAGCCGCACGGAGTGGAAGTAGCGTGCGCCCGGACGCACCGTCAGATAGTTGCCCGGCACGGTCTCCATATTG
Source organism: Shinella sedimenti (assembly GCF_022601905.1). NCBI lineage: Bacteria > Pseudomonadati > Pseudomonadota > Alphaproteobacteria > Hyphomicrobiales > Rhizobiaceae > Shinella > Shinella sedimenti. Next base: position 31,723 of record NZ_JAKVIN010000001.1, on the reverse strand, counting down.
TGGTTGAACACATCGGGCTTGGCGGCGACGACACGCTCCAGCGCGCCCGGCTTCTTCAGGAAGTCGGGGGTGAGGATCTCGATGGTCGTTGCGGGGGAAGCCGCGCGAATGGCCCAGATCACCTTCTCGAAATGCTCGGCGCCACCGTCGTCCAGATCATCGCGGTCGACCGAGGTGATGACGACGTGGGAAAGCCCCATCTGCTTGACGGCCTTGGCGACATTCTCCGGCTCCGCCATGTCGAGCGCGTTCGGCTTGCCGGTCGCGACATTGCAGAAGGCGCAGGCGCGGGTGCAGATCTCGCCCATGATCATGAAGGTGGCGTGTTTCTTGTCCCAGCACTCGCCGATATTCGGGCAGCCGGCTTCCTCGCACACCGTCACCAGCTTGTGGGAGCGCACCAGCTCGCGCGTCTCCTGGTAGCCCTTGGAGACCGGCGCCTTGACGCGGATCCATTCCGGCTTGCGCAACACTTCCGTATCCGGCTTGTGAGCCTTTTCCGGATGGCGCACGCGCGGCGCGTTCGGATCGAGATTGGTGCGGTCGAGAATGGTGACCATGTCTTTTCCACTTTCCTGGCCGGCGTCCGTGCCTGCCCTTGAGCTCGAAAAGGTGAGCCCGCCTCATGTGGAGGCGGGCTTTAGCACGTTCAAGCGTTCAGCGCACGCCCATAGGCATCCAGCACGCTTTCCTTCAACGTTTCGGAAATCGTCGGATGCGGGAAGATGGTGTGCATCAACTCTTCCTCGGTCGTTTCGAGGTTCATGGCGATGACGAAGCCCTGGATCAGTTCCGTCACTTCCGCACCGACGAGATGGGCGCCCAGGAGTTCGCCGGTCTTCTTGTCGAAGATCGTCTTGACGAGACCCTGGTCTTCGCCAAGCGCAATCGCCTTGCCGTTTGCCACGAAGGGGAACCGACCGACGCGGATGTCGCGGCCCTGTTCCTTGGCTTTCGCTTCCGTCAGACCGACGGAGGCCACCTGCGGGTGGCAATAGGTGCAGCCCGGGATCTTGGCCTTGTCCATGGGGTGGACGTTCGGCAGGCCGGCGATCTTCTCGATGCAGATGACGGCCTCGTGCTCCGCCTTGTGGGCGAGCATCGGCGGGCCGGCCACGTCGCCGATGGCGTAGATGCCGGGCACGTTGGTCTTGCCGTAGCCATCGATTGCGATGAAGCCGCGGTCGGTCTTCACGCCCAGCGCCTCAAGACCGATATTCTCGATATTGGCCTGCACGCCGACGGCGGAGATCATGCGGTCGGCGGTGATCTTCTCGACCTTGCCGTCCTTCATCTCGACATGCGCGGTGATCGAATTGGCACCCTTCTCCACCTTGGCGACCTTGGCCTCCAGATGGATCTTCATGCCCTGCTTTTCGAACTGCTTCTTGGCGAGCGCAGAGATTTCCGCGTCCTCGACCGGCATCACCGTCTTCATCACCTCGACAACAGTCACATCCACGCCGAGCGTGCGATAGAACGAGGCGAATTCGATGCCGATGGCGCCCGAGCCCATGACGAGCAACGACTTGGGCATTTCCGCCGGCGTCATTGCTTCAAAGTACGTCCAGATCAGCTTGCCGTCCGGCTCGATGCCCGGCAGCGCGCGCGGGCGTGCACCCGTGGCAATGACGATGTGTTTGGCGGTGTAGGTGCCTTCGGGCAGCACGTTCTTCGGCACAGGCGCCTGCGGCTGCTGGATCGCCTTGGTCGTCTTGGACACCACAATCTCGCCCGGCTTGGTGAGCTTGGCCTCACCCCAGATGATGTCGACCTTGTTCTTCTTCATCAGGAAGCCGACGCCGCCATTCATGCGCTGGGCGATGCCGCGCGAGCGCGCGACGATGGCCGGCAGGTCCGGCGTCACCGTACCCTCGATCTTCACGCCATAGTCACCCGGATGCTGGGCATAGTGGAAAATCTCGGCAGAGCGCAGCAGCGCCTTGGTCGGGATGCAGCCCCAGTTGGAGCAGATGCCGGCGAGATGCTCGCGCTCCACGATGGCCGTCTTCAGGCCGAGCTGGGCGGCACGGATTGCGGCAATGTAGCCACCCGGACCCGACCCGATAACGATGACGTCGTAAGCATTCGACATGAGCGCTTCCACTCCTCTGTTGTTCTTCTGCGCCGCGCGGTTTTTCCGCTGCGGCATGACGAGAAGCGGAAGCCACCGCTCCTCAGGGATTGTCCGCCACCTTTTCCGGCCGCGTCAGCATCCCGTAGATTTCATCCTTGAGCCGCATCCGCTCCTTGCGCATGTTGATCATGCTGAGGTCGGCGACGGGCTCGATATCCGTTTCTGCGCGATGAATGGCGAGATTCACCGCCTGATAGTCTTCGCAGATCCGGTGAAAGTGGCCGTCGACCTCGCGCAGGTGGCGAATCTTGGCCAGATGCTCCGGAAATTCCTCTGCAAGCTGGTGCGGGGTGTTCGGCATGTCCATCTCCTTTTTGGTTGATGGTATCAGCCTAGCCTGCCCGCCCCTTCACTCCTTGATCCCTGTCAAACCCGCCGCGATACTGTCAAAGCCCGAGCATCATGCGCACGACCGGCTCGAGGCCTTTGCCGATCGCCCGGGTGTTTTCGGCATCGAGATGCACGCCGTCGAGCGGTGTCGTTTCGGCGACAGAGCCCGCATCGAAGAAACCGCAGCCACGCTCGTCGGCGAGGTCGGCATAAAGCGTCGCCAGCATGGCCGACTGCTCGACCCCGCCGGCAAACATCGCCGCAAACGCCGTGTTCGCCGTCTCACAGAGCGGCGGCGGCGAAACGATCAGCACATCCGGCCCCTCGTCCGTCTCGAAGGACCAGGCGTGATGCCGCACCAGCTCCACCAGCCGCTCCATGCCCTGCACGGCGCCGAAGGCCGTGCCGCAGATCGCCGGTTTCATGTCGTTGGCGCCGAGGAACAGGATGACGAGGTCGATCGGGTCGTGACTGTGCAGGATGGTCGGCAGGATGCGCGCGCCGTTGCGATCGCAATCCGCCAGATGATCGTCATAGGCGGTGGTGCGGCCGTTGAGACCCTCCGCGACCACGTTGACATCGGGCCCCAGCGCCTTGGCAAGCACGCTCGGCCAGCGATCCCCGAAGGCATGCCGGTCGAGCGTTTCCGCGTTGTAACCCCAGGTCAGGCTGTCGCCGTAGCAGAGAACCGTCTTCATGGCCGCACCCCGCTTGTCAGACGAGCATCCCCATCGGGTTCTCGATATAGCGCTTGAAGGCACCGAGCAGTTCGGCGCCGAGCGCGCCGTCCACGCAGCGATGGTCGGTGGAAAGCGTGACCGTCATCGCATTGACGATGACCATCTGCTTGTTCTTCACCACCACGCGCTCCTCGCCTGCGCCGACCGCAAGGATCGTCGCATGCGGCGGGTTGACGACGGCGGCGAAGTTCTTGACGCCCATCATACCCATGTTGGAGACCGCAGTCGTGCCGCCCTGGTACTCCTCGGGCTTCAGCTTGCGTTCCTTGGCGCGCTTGCCGAGGTCCTTCATCTCGTTGGAGATGGTCGACAGGCTCTTGGTTTCCGCCTTGCGGATGATCGGCGTGATCAGCCCGCCCGGGATGGAAACGGCGACGCCGACATCCGCGTGCTTGTGCTTGACCATGTTCGTTTCCGTCCAGGAAACGTTGGCATCCGGCACGTCACGCAGCGCGAGCGCCAGAGCCTTGATCACCATGTCGTTGACCGAGAGCTTGTAGGCCGGACGGTCGTCCTTGCGCGGCGCGCTGTCGTTGATCTGCGCACGCAGCGCCAGAAGCGCGTCGAGTTCGACATCGACGGAGACATAGAAATGCGGAATCGTCTGCTTGGATTCCTGCAGGCGCTTGGCGATGGTCTTGCGCATGCCGTCATGCGGCACAAGCTCGTAGGAGCCTTCATCGAAGAGCTTGAGCACGGCATCGTCGGACATTCCCTTGGGAGCGGCGGACGCGGCGGCAGCCGGTGCAGCGGCGGCAGGCTTCGCACCACCGGTCGCAACGGCCTTTTCGACGTCGCTCTTGACAACCCGGCCATGTGGCCCGGAACCGGAAACGGCGGAAATGTCGATACCGGCTTCCTTGGCGATACGGCGGGCCAGCGGCGATGAAAACACGCGGTTGCCGTCGCGGGCAGGCGCTGGACCGGCCGATGCGGTGGCAGCAGGTGCCGGAGCGGCTGCGGCAGAAGCCGGCTTTTCGGTTTCCTTCGGTGCTTCGGCCTTCGCTTCGGAAGGCTTGCTTTCGGCCGGCTTGGCGTCTGCCTTCGGGGCGGAGCCGGCGGCAGCAGCCGCAACATCCTCGCCATCAGCGGCGAGAATGGCGATCAGGCTGTTGACCTTCACGCCTTCCGTACCGGCCGCCACGACGATCTTGGCGACAACGCCCTCGTCGACGGCTTCGACCTCCATCGTCGCCTTATCGGTCTCGATCTCGGCGATCACGTCACCGGATTTCACGGTGTCGCCTTCCTTCACCAGCCACTTGGCGAGGTTGCCCTCTTCCATGGTGGGGGAAAGGGCGGGCATCGTAATGTTGATCGGCATTTCGCGCCCTCCCGTTACTTGTAGCAGACGGCCTTCACCGCCTCGACGACTTCACCCACATTCGGCAGCGCCAGCTTTTCGAGATTGGCGGCGTAGGGCATGGGAACGTCCTTGCCGGCAATCGTGACGACAGGCGCATCGAGATAATCGAAGGCTTCACGCTGGATGCGGTTGGCGATGTAATCGCCGACCGACGACTGCGGGAAACCTTCCTCGACAGTCACGAGGCGGCCGGTCTTCTTGACCGATTCGATGACGGTCGGCAGGTCCATCGGACGAATGGTCCTGAGGTCGATCAGCTCGACGTCGATGCCCTGCTTCTCCAGTTCCGCCACGACCTTGACCGCATAGGTCATGCCGATGCCGAAGGACACCAGCGTCACATCCTTGCCCTGACGGTGGATGCGCGCCTTGCCGATCGGCAGAACGAAATCGTCGAGCTTGGGAACCTCGAAGCTATGGCCGTAGAGGATCTCGTTCTCGAGGAAGATGACCGGGTTCGGATCGCGGATCGCCGCTTTCAGCAGGCCCTTCGCGTCGGCTGCCGTATAGGGCATGACGACCTTGAGGCCCGGAATATGGCTGTACCACGCCGCGTAGCACTGCGAGTGCTGGGCGCCAACGCGCGCGGCAGCGCCGCTCGGGCCGCGGAAGACGATCGGCGCGCCCATCTGGCCGCCGGACATGTAGAGCGTCTTGGCGGCCGAGTTGACGATATGGTCGATCGCCTGCATGGCGAAGTTGAACGTCATGAACTCGACGATGGGCTTGAGGCCGGACATCGCCGCGCCGACGCCGATGCCGGCAAAGCCGTGCTCGGTGATGGGCGTGTCGATGACGCGCTTATCGCCGAATTCCTGCAGAAGGCCCTGGGTGATCTTGTAGGCGCCCTGATATTCGGCGACTTCCTCACCCATGATGAACACGTCGCCATCGCGGCGCATTTCTTCCGCCATGGCGTCGCGCAGCGCTTCACGCACCGTCATGCTCACCATTTCGGTGCCGGCGGGGATATCCGGATCGGCGGCCACTTCCGTCTTCGGTGCGGCCGGGACCTTCTCGGATGCGACGGATGTCGGCTCGTCGGAGGATTCGCGGGCCTTGCCACCCGCGTCGCCGGAGGTTGCGGCAGGCGTGTCGGCATTGGCCGCCGGCGCCGCCTTGGGCGCGGACATCGCATCGGCGCTTTCGCCATCCTGCAGCAGAACGGCGATGACGGAGTTGACCTTGACGCCTTCCGAGCCGGCCGGGACGACGATCTTGCCGATCACGCCCTCGTCGACGGCTTCGACTTCCATCGTCGCCTTGTCGGTCTCGATCTCGGCGATCACGTCACCGGACTTCACGGTGTCGCCTTCGTTCTTGATCCACTTGGAAAGCGTGCCCTCTTCCATCGTCGGAGAGAGCGCGGGCATAAGAATATCTACGGGCATATAAGTCTCCCCCGGATCAAAGCAGAATGTCGGTGTAGAGCTCGGATACATCCGGCTCTGCATCGTTCTGGGCGAATTCGGCGCTGTCGGCGACGATGTCGCGGACGTCCTTGTCGATCTGCTTCAGATCGTCCTCGCTTGCCCAGCCCTGCTCGAGAAGACGGGCCTTCACCTGCTCCAGCGGGTCGTGCTCGGAGCGCATCTTCTGCACTTCGTCCTTGGAGCGATACTTCGCCGGGTCCGACATGGAGTGACCGCGATAGCGATAGGTCAGCATTTCAAGGATGTAGGGGCCCTTGCCGGCGCGGCAATGGGCGATGGCCTCGTCGGCTGCGGCCTTGACCGCGCGCACATCCATGCCGTCGACCTGAACGCCGGGAATGCCGAAGCCTTCGCCCCGCTTGGAGAAGTTCGACTGCGCGGTGGAGCGCACCGTCGAAGTGCCCATCGCATAGCGGTTGTTTTCGATGATGTAGACGACCGGCAGCTTCCAGAGCGCGGCCATGTTGAAGCTCTCGTAGACCTGGCCCTGGTTGGCCGCGCCGTCACCGAAATAGGTGACCGACACCTGGTCGTTGCCGCGATACTTGTTGGCGAAGGCGAGACCCGTGCCGAGCGACACCTGGCCGCCGACGATGCCGTGGCCGCCGTAGAAGCCCTTCTCCTTGGAGAACATGTGCATCGAGCCGCCCTTGCCCTTCGACAGGCCGCCGCGACGGCCGGTCAGCTCGGCCATGACGCCGCGCGCGCTCATGCCGAGCGCGATCATGTGGCCGTGGTCGCGGTAGGAGGTGATAACCTGATCGCCATCCTTCTGGGCCATCTGCATGCCGACGACGACCGCTTCCTGACCGATATAGAGATGACAGAAGCCGCCGATGACGCCCATGCCGTAAAGCTGGCCGGCCTTTTCCTCGAAGCGACGGATCATGAGCATCTCGCGATAGGCGTGAAGCTCTTCTTCCTTGGTGAATGTCAGACTATTGGAACCGATTGAGTCGTTCCGTGCAGGCTTTGCCGTCGTTTTGCGGCTGGACGTGGACGCGGTCTTACGCGGAGCCATTCGATCCTCCCTATGTTTGCCTTTTGCCGAAAACATAGGGGAGAAAGGCCGCGTCAGCAATGCCATAATTGCATGGCTTATATTCCTTACAAGCTACTGATAAGTAAGGAATTTTTACGATTAACCAGATTTCTGTTAATCGCATTTCTCAGTGGAAAATCACGATCTCGTCGGCACGCGACATGTTGAGGTAGGAGCGCGCCTTCTCGTCGAGCATGTCACGCTCGAGCGAGCCGTCGCTCATCAGGGCCACTTCTTTTTCCAGGATCTGGCGCTGCCGCACGAGCACGTCCAGACGCGCCTGCCGTTCCATTCGTTGCCGCTCGAAATCCTCCATTCCGCGCAGACCGAAGTCGCCATGGACGGAATGATAACCGAAATAGGAAAGGAAAGCGACCGTAATCACCGGCAGAGCCAGCCGGCCGAATTTCCGCTTCTTATGATGCTTGGTCCACATGCAGGTGCCCCGATACGCAGTACAGCCAGACACTATCGGGAAGCGGTTAACCGACCATTGACCATGACGGATGGGCCAAGAAAAAACCCGCATCTTGCGATGCGGGTTTCATTATTCTGGAAAAACTGTCCTGCCCGGCTCAGCCGCGCAGGATGCTGCGGCCGGCATATTTCGCCGCCGCACCCAGCTGCTCCTCGATGCGGATGAGCTGGTTGTACTTGGCGGTACGGTCGGAGCGGGCCAGCGAGCCGGTCTTGATCTGGCCGCAGTTGGTGGCGACCGCGAGATCGGCGATGGTGGAATCTTCCGTCTCGCCCGAGCGGTGCGACATGACGGCCGTATAGCTCGCCTTGTGTGCGGTCTCGACGGCATCGAGCGTTTCGGAGAGCGAACCGATCTGGTTGACCTTGACGAGGATCGAGTTGGCGACGCCCATCTTAATGCCGTCGCGCAGGCGGGCCGAGTTGGTGACGAACAGGTCGTCGCCAACGAGCTGCACCGACTTGCCGATCTTGTCGGTCAGCGCCTTCCAGCCGTCCCAGTCGTCTTCTGCCATGCCGTCCTCGATCGAGAAGATCGGGTACTTGGCGGCCAGTTCTGCAAGGTAATCGGCCATGGCGCCGGGCTCCAGCGTGCGGCCCTCGCCTTCCAGCACGTACTTGCCGTCCTTGAAGAATTCCGTCGAGGCGCAGTCGAGCGCGATATACATGTCCTCGCCCGGACGGTAGCCGGCCTTCTCGATCGACTTCATGATGAAGTCGAGCGCGGCGGGCGCCGATGCAAGGCCCGGCGCAAAGCCGCCTTCGTCACCGACATTGGTGTTGTGGCCGTCGGCGGCGAGCTGCTTCTTCAGCGTGTGGAACACTTCCGAACCCATGCGCACGGCATCGCGAATGTTGTCGGCGCCGACGGGAACGATCATGAACTCCTGAAAGTCGATCGGGTTGTCGGCATGCGCGCCGCCATTGATGATGTTCATCATCGGCACCGGCAGGATGCGGGCGTTCGGGCCACCGACATAGCGGTAAAGCGGAAGGTTTGCGGCTTCGGCGGCAGCCTTGGCGACGGCCAGCGAAACGCCGAGGATGGCATTGGCGCCGAGGCGCGCCTTGTTCGGCGTGCCGTCCAGTTCGATCATCGTCTGGTCGACGGCGATCTGGTCTTCGGCGTCGAGGCCGCCGATGGCTTCGAAGATTTCACCGTTCACGGCGGCGACGGCGTTTTCCACGCCCTTGCCGAGGTAGCGGGTGCCGCCATCGCGCAGTTCGACGGCTTCATGCGCGCCCGTCGAGGCGCCCGACGGGACCGCGGCGCGGCCGAAACTGCCATCCTCGAGATAGACGTCCACTTCAACGGTGGGATTGCCGCGGCTGTCGAGGATCTCGCGGCCGATGATGTCGATGATAGCAGTCATGATATCGTCCTGGTTCGGGTTTATTAATCGATTAAAATCCACTTTTAATCGACCATGCGGAAATTACAATGGCGCTCTGCGCCGGAAGAACGGATGGCACATCTTCGTGTCATCCGTTTGATGGCGCTTACGCCTTGGCGATGTCGTCGAAGGCCAGAAGCTTTTCAAGAAGCCGCGGCATGTCCTTCAGGTAAACCATGTTCGGGCCGTCGGACGGCGCGTTGTCGGGGTCTTCATGCGTCTCTACGAACAGGCCGGCGACACCGACGGCAAGCGCTGCCCGCGCCAAGGTCTCGACGAATTCGCGCTGGCCGCCGGAGGAGCCGCCCTGCCCGCCCGGCTGCTGCACCGAATGGGTTGCGTCAAAGACGACGGGCGCGCCAAGCGAGGCCATGATCGGCAGCGAGCGCATGTCGGAAACGAGCGTGTTGTAGCCGAAGGAGGCGCCGCGCTCGCACAGAAGCACGTTCGGATTGCCGCTCTCGGTGAACTTCGCGAGTACGTTCTTCATGTCCCAGGGTGCAAGAAACTGGCCCTTCTTGACATTGATCGTGCGCCCGGTCTTCGCGGCGGCGACCAGAAGGTCGGTCTGGCGCGACAGGAAGGCCGGAATCTGCAGGATATCGACCGTCTCGGCGACAACCGCACACTGCTCTTCCGTGTGAATGTCGGTCAGTACGGGAAAGCCGAAATCCTTCTTCAGGTCGGCGAAGATTTCCATGGCGCTGTCCAGCCCGATGCCGCGCTTGCCGGAAATCGAGGTGCGGTTGGCCTTGTCGAAGGACGACTTGTAGACGAGACCGATGCCCAGCTTGTCGGTCAGTTCGACGAGCGTTCCGGCGATCATGTAGGCGTGGTCGCGGCTTTCCATCTGGCAGGGGCCGGCAATCAGCGAGAAGCGCTTGTCCTGCGCGAAGGTAACCTTCTTGGCGCCTTCGCCGACGACGACGGTGGAATTCGTTTTCATGTCATTCTCCAAAGACGAAGAGAGCACCCTGGCCCGGCGCCGGCGGCAACATGAGCCGGCCATCGCGCTCCGTAAAGACGACGCCCCGCTCGATCAGCAGTTGGCGGCAGTCCGACAGGCTGGCAACCGTGAAGACGACCGCCCGGCCCTTCAGCCCACGGTCCGTGCCGGCTTCGGGCGTGATCCCGTAAAACCCTTCCAGCCCGGCATCGTTGAGCACGGTAATGCGGCCGCGCGGTGTCGAGACCGACATGCCGAAGGACATGGCCTCGATCTCACGCTCATCGGCAGCTTCCTGCACCAGATACTGGAAATCCGTGGGATTCTGTTCGGACAGCACCACCTCGGAAAGCGCGGTTACGCCGTTCGCGTGCGCCTCGAGCGCCTTGCGGTCGGCGGGCAGCGGCAGGATGCGCTGCGAGGCGAAGAAGAGGAAGTCGGGGCTGCGCAGATCGGCCGCGAAAGCCAGCCGGAAGCTGCCGGTCGCGGACGTCCCGTCGGGCAGAACCATTTCGCGGGAGAATTCCAGCATAGCGCCGCCGGAAAGGCCGGCCGCGGAGTAGCGCCGGTCGTCGTCGCGCGCGTCGCTGGTCGCCATGGCAATGCCGGAAAAGCCATCCAGCCCGCGGCGGAAGCGGAAAGCCTGATCGCGCGCGACGAAGGCATTGCCCTCGCGCGCCGCTTCTTCGCATTCCTCGCGATTGGCAATGCCGAGCGGTTCCAGATAGCTGCCGTCCGACAGGAACACGCAACAGTTTTCGGTGCCGAAAGGATGGCGCGCATCCTGGGCGACGGTAAATCCCAGCGCCGTCAGTCTTTCGCGGGCAATTGCGAGGTCGGACACCGGCAGCACCAGATGGTCGATCGGGCGGGGCGTTCTCGAACTCACGGTCATGGGCAGATAATCCGGTCGTGTTTCAGGCGCCCCGTGCTTTGCATGCTTTCGGCCCGCAATGCAAGCGCCGGCACAAGCGCGGCGCCGCATCGGGAACTTTTCCGCCGCACCGACATTGCAACCGCGCATTTCAGCATCGGAGCCAGTCATTTCCAGTTCCCGCGACATTACCCAACAGCGCCAGTTGCACGAATCCCGGCCGCTCTGGGCCGACACGCCGCGCATCGGCATTCGCGCCGCACACACCCCTTCGAAGAGCGAGTATGACGTGATCGTCGTCGGCGCCGGCATTTCCGGTGCCCTCGCCGCACATGCGCTCACGGACGGGAGGCGTTCGGTTCTGGTCGTGGATCGCCGCACACCCGTTCGCGGCAGCACGCTTGCCAGCACGGCCATGATCCAGCACGAGATCGACATCCCCCTGCACAAGCTTGCCGGCATGATCGGCGTGGAGAAGGCCAATCGTGCCTGGCGCCGGTCGGCCCGCGCCGTCGAGCAATTGACGCGCATCGTCACCGATCTCGGCATTTCCTGCGCCTTCGAGCGCAAGAAGACGCTGTTCCTGGCGGGCGACGAATATGGCAGCCGCGCGCTGCGCAGCGAGGTGGAGGCGCGGCACGTCGCAGGCATCGAAGCCGATTTCGTCGACGCCGCCGCGCTCGGCCAGCAATTCGGGCTCGACCGTACCGGCGCTATCCTCAGCGATATCTCCGCATCCGCAAACCCGGCCCAGATGGCCGCGGGCATTCTGCGCGCCGCGGTCGCACGCGGTGCGGAGCTGGTAAGCCCGCTCGAAATAACCGACCTGCGCGCCACCGGCGACGGCGTCTTTCTCGCGGCGGCGGAGGGCAAGATCCTGTCTGCCGGCCACATCGTCTTCTGTTCGGGCTACGAATTTCTCAAATCGCTCGCTCAGGAGGACCATTCCGTCGTGTCCACCTGGGCGCTCGCCACCCCACCCGGCACGGACGCGCCCGGCTGGCTGAAGGACTGCATCGTGTGGGAAGGTGCCGACCCCTATCTCTATCTTCGCAGTTCACGCGACGGTCGCCTGATCGTCGGCGGCGAGGACGAGGAGAGCGAAACCGCCTACGCATCGCCCCAAAAGCTCGCAAGCAAGGCCAAGGTCATTCGCCGTAAGGCAGAAGCCATGCTCGGCACGGCCCTGCCCGATCCCGAATTCGTCTGGGCCGCCCCCTTCGGCACCACCCGCACGGGTCTGCCGCTCATCGGCGCCGTGCCCGGTCTCGACCGGGTCTTCGCCGTCATGGGCTTCGGCGGCAACGGCATCACCTTCAGCCAGATAGCCGCCGAAATCGTCTCCTCTGCCATCAGCGGCCACGGCGATACCGACGCCGACCTTTTCGCTTTCGGAAACGGCGCGAGCTGATCGACGTGCGGGAGAAAGACGACGCTCAGCTTCTTGCTTCCCCAGGAAACGGCAGCCGAGCCAATACCCTTGCAAAAGGTGGCTCCATCGTCGCTCTCAGCGTTGCCTCGAACCTGACGATCAACCATGCAAGAAGCAAAACAATGGAAACAGCGATCAGAAGAGCTGGATATCGCCCTAGCCCCATGCCGACGAACGCTGCGATCAGAATCGCCCCAACCGTCTGGTGAACCAGATAGAGTGGATAGGTAATCAGCCCAAGGCTTCGAATCACGTGGGCGTGTTTTCCCAAGCGAGAAACAAGCGCCTTGTTATAAAGCACACTTGCGAACATTAACGCCAGTATTCCCAGCCAGAAGGACAACAGCCAGAATAGTCGCTGAGGAACGATTACCTCGTCGTAGGATCTCATATTCCAGGTAATTTGGGCGATAGACCCCAAAATTCCGACACTGATCAACGCATAGACCAGCTTGTCCAGCCCCAGCCGCCACCATCTATGGAGGCCGACTCCGATAGCGAAAAAGACACCGTACCGCAGCATGGTGAGCTCCGAGAACCGGTCCGGCGCGGGAAGAAGTTCAAACACTAGGTCTCCAAAATTGAAAACCGCGCTCACCACGGCAACAATCAGCATGAATGGCGATAACCAGAGTGTTTTACCGGCAGAAATGAAGAGCAGTACGATAGCGTAGAACGCGATCTCCACCCCCAACGTCCAGTAGACATGGTCAATATATGGGCCAGCTGGAGAGAATAAGACGCTCTTTGCCCACTTTATAATATATTCGCTCACTGAATCGTTGTCAGAGATCAGAAGACAGAACAGAGATATCGTCGCGCAAATCCACGCGGCAGGTACGAGCCGCAAAACACGACCGTGCAGAAACCGCCTGCCGGTGACGTTCTCCGCGCTTAACAATATGACGAAGCCGGACAGAACGAAAAAAATCTGCACCCCGATCCAGCCGTAGCTCGGAATGCCCCCGATCTCCGGATAAGCAACGATTCCGCCGGAAATCTTGTAAGAATCTCCGGAAGGTATGCCGATCATATAAACCAGATGAAAAACTAGGACCGCCGACGCTGCGAAGAATCGGACCAAATCCAGCCCGATCACGTATTTTTCAGATCGCATGCAGCGCACTCCGGTATCCCGAGCAAACGACAATCAACCACATTTACAACAACCCGCATAGGTGTTTCGCCGCCATGCATTACAAGATTATCGCGCGCAAGCGTGGTCACACGGGCCATGAATGCCGCGCGATGACGGCCGGGAGATAGTACCGTCATTCCCGTGTCATGTGACAGTGATGTTTCTTCACGCGTAACCAACCCGGCGTCCGCCAGATGCGGCGCTCACAGGAGTTTGCGTGAATGGACATGGCTCAGGCCTTCGCCCTTGCCTCGGGCGCCCTCGTTGCGACCAATCTTGCCAGCATTCTCATCGCCGGCAGGCGGCTCAAGGCGACAGGCTTCCCACCACCGGACCTGCGCAAGAAACCGTCCGTCTCCATCGTCATTCCCGTTCGCGGCATCGAGAACTTCACGTCCGAGACGCTGTCGCGCGCCTTTCGCCTGAACTGGCCGAATTACGAGCTCCTCTTCTGCGTCGCCCACGGCAATGACCCGGTCATTGCCGAAATCGAGAAGACGGCAGCGGATTACCCGGCCGTTGCCGCGCGCATCCTCATCGGCGACGACCGCATCAGCGCCAATCCCAAACTCAACAACTGCGTGAAGGGCTGGCAGGCGGCGCGGCACGACTGGGTGATTCTTGCCGATTCCAACGTGCTCATGCCGGAGGATTACGTGCAGCACCTGATGGGCGGGTGGCGTAGCGATTCGGGCCTTGTCTGCTCGACGCCGCTCGGCTCGCGGCCGGATGGCTTCTGGGCGGAGGTGGAATGCACCTTCCTCAACACCCAGCAGGCCCGCTGGCAATATGCCGGCGAAGCGCTTGGGCTGGGCTTTGCGCAGGGCAAGAGCATGCTGTGGTACAAGCCGATGCTGGATGCCAATGGCGGCATCCACGCGCTCAATGCAGAGATCGCCGAGGACGCTGCCTCCACCAAGCTGGTCAACCGCCTCGGCCTCAAGGTGCATCTGGTGTCCTCGCCTTTCGAACAGCCGCTCGGCCGCCGCACGGGCCACGACATCTGGTCGCGCCAGTGCCGCTGGTCACGCCTGCGCCGCGTCACCTTCCCCGGCTTTTTCGCACCGGAAATCCTGCTCGGCGTCCTACCACCGCTCTCTCTCGCCCTGATCGCCGTGGCGCTGGGCTACGGCACCCTGCCCTCTGCGATGCTGCTGGTGCTTGCGGGCATTTACCTGCCAGAACTCGCGCTCGCCTTCGCCAAGGGCTGGCGCCTGTCGCGCTGGTCGGTGCCGGCCATGATCGTTCGCGACGTCATGCTGCCGGCCATCTGGCTGCGCGCCTGGCTTGGCGGTTCCATCGACTGGCGCGGCAACACCATGACCATCGGCACCACTGCCTGCGAACTGGAGGAAGCGCCCGCAAGCCCTTGAGCGGGGTCACCCCTTGCCGGCGCGCAGTCCATCCAGCACCGTTCTGAACGCGTCGACGGCTTGCCGCGACGTCTCCTCGGGCGTCTGCGAATTGGCGATCCAAAGGGCGGCGTGACTGCTTGCGCCATTGATCAGCCGCGCCGCCGCTTCCGTATCGATCCCCACCATGAGGCCATCGGCCTTCAATTGCTCGATGCTGGAACTGAGCGCGGCAATGCAGCCGTTGCTGGTCGGCCACTGCGAGATGTCGCCCAGCACCGCCGGACCGTCGCGGAACATGATGCGCTGGATTTCCGGCTCCAGCGCCATTTCGATATAGGCGACGCATTCGTCCACGAAGCCTTGCCAGCGGTTCGGCGCGGCGGCGGAGATGCGGTTGAGGCGCGCCGTCATCTCCGCGTCGATCTGCCGGATGACAGCCTGGAGAAGCCCCTTCTTATCGCCGAAATGGTGGTACAGCGCGCCCCGTGTCAGGCCCGCCGCCGCCGTAAAGTCATCCATGGACGCGCCCGCATAGCCGACCGTCCCGAAGGCGTGGCGGCCGGCGGCGATGAGCTTTGCCCGTGTTTCCGCGATCATTTCCTCGCGCGGCTTGCGCATGGCATCTCCCTTCCACATACGCCTCGTATTTTATTTGACATACGCTACGTATGCAATTACCCATTCACATACGCCTCGTATGTAGGCAATAATCATCAATAGGCAGGAGCAGGCCATGGCCAACCCCTACAAAGAAATTTTCAGCGTGCCCGGCACCAAAGGTTTTTCCGCCGCAGGCTTTTTCGCGCGTCTTCCCATCGCCATGGCGCCGATCGGCATCGTCGCCATGCTGTCGCAGGCGCATGGCGAATATTGGCTTGCCGGCGCCGTGTCGGCCACCTTCGCGCTCACCAATGCGCTGATCGCCCCGCAAGTCTCCCGGCTTGTCGATCGCTACGGACAGTCTGCGGTACTCACGCCCGCAACGGCCATCTCCGTGCTCGCCTTCCTGACGCTGATTGCAGCCACCAACCAGGGCTGGCCGGTCTGGACGCTCTTCGCCTCCGCATTTTTCGCTGCAACCATGCCCAGCATGCCGGCCATGCTGCGCGCGCGCTGGACCGGGCTTTTCCGCGACCGGCCGGAGATGAACACCGCTTTCGCCTTCGAATCGGCGGCCGATGAACTGGTCTATATCGCCGGCGCCTCGCTGTCGGTCGGTCTCGCCGTTGCGCTCTTTCCGGAAGCCGGCATGCTGGTCAGCACCGTGTGCCTCGCGCTCGGCACCCTCGCCTTCGTCCTGCAACGCGCGACGGAGCCTGCGATCCGCACGGCAAGTGGCGGCAGCCCGCAGACGTCGGCGATCCGCCTGCCGGCGGTACAGATCATCACGCTCGCGCTCGTCTTTGTCGGCGCCACCTTCGCCACGGCCGAGGTCAGTGCGGTGGCGATCACCAAGGATCTCGGGCAGCCCAACGCCGCAAGCCTCGTCATCGGCGTCTATGGCGTCGGTTCCTTCATCGTCGGCCTCCTGCTCGGCGCGATCAACCCGTCCATGCCGCTGCAAAAGCAGATGATGATTGCCGTGACAGTGCTCGGCCTCACCGCCCTGCCGCTGCCCTTTGCCGGTACGGTGCCGGTGCTGGCAATCGCGTTGTTCATAAGCGGCATCGCGATTTCGCCGACCTTCATAACCGCCTTCGGGCTGGTCGAGCGCCGCGTGCCGGCGGCCATGCTGACGGAAGGTGTCACATGGGTCACAACGGGTATCGGCATCGGCATGGCGCTGGGTGCCTTCGTGGCCGGCTGGGCTGTCGATACGTTCGGCCCGCAAAACGGCTTCTGGGTGTCCATCGCCGCCTGCGTCGGTGCCGTGCTGACGGTCGCACTCGGCCAGCGCACGCTCGCCGGAGGGGATTGTAATGATGGTGCCTGCCCGCTGCCGCAAGCAGCAGAATAACAAAAAGCCCGGCAGAAATGCCGGGCTTTTTTTGAAATCCTACCTCAAACGAGGCGGCTCTGTTCCAGGGCCGCTTCGATGAAGCTGGCAAACAGCGGATGCGGATCGAGCGGGCGGCTCTTCAATTCCGGGTGGTACTGAACGCCGATGAACCACGGATGATCGGGATATTCCACCGTTTCCGGTAGCACCCCGTCCGGCGACATGCCAGAGAACACGAGGCCGCAGCTCTCCAGCTTGTCCTTGTAGTCGACATTCACCTCGTAGCGGTGACGGTGACGCTCGGAAATATCCGTCGAGCCGTAGATATCGGCAATCTTCGTGCCGCCCTTCAGCGATGCGCGATAGGCGCCAAGCCGCATCGTGCCGCCGAGATCGCCCGACGCCGAACGCTTCTCAAGCTCGTTGCCCTTCACCCATTCCGTCATCAGGCCGACGACCGGCTCTGCCGTCTTGCCGAATTCGGTCGAGGAGGCCTTCTCGATGCCAGCGAGGTTGCGCGCGGCTTCCACGACGGCCATCTGCATGCCGAAGCAGATGCCGAAATACGGCACCTTGCGCTCGCGGGCGAAGCGCGCCGCGTTGATCTTGCCTTCCGAGCCGCGCTCGCCAAAGCCGCCGGGCACGAGAATGCCGTGCACCTTCTCCAGATACGGCGCCGGATCTTCCTTCTCGAAGACCTCCGACTCGATCCATTCGAGCTTGACCTTGATGTGGTTGGCGATGCCGCCGTGATAAAGCGCCTCGATGAGCGATTTATAGGCGTCCTTCAGGCCGGTATACTTGCCGACGATGGCGATCGTCACTTCGCCTTCCGGCGTGCTGATGCGGTCGGAAACGGTCTGCCAGGCTTCCAGGCGCGGCTTCGGTGCCGGCTCGATGCCGAAGGCGGCCAGAACCTCGTCGTCGAGGCCTTCCTTGTGATAGGCAAGCGGCACGTCGTAGATCGAGGCCACGTCGAGCGCCTGGATGACGGCGGTCGGACGCACATTGCAGAACAGCGAGAGCTTGCGACGCTCGGCTTCCGGAATTTCGCGGTCGGCACGCACCAGCAGGATATCGGGATGGATGCCCATGGCCTGCAATTCCTTGACGGAATGCTGTGTCGGCTTGGTCTTCAGCTCGCCGGCGGCCGGGATATAGGGCATCAGCGTCAGGTGAACATAAACGGCCGTGCCGCGCGGCAGGTCGTTGCCGAGCTGGCGGATCGCCTCCATGAAGGGCATCGCCTCGATATCGCCCACCGTGCCGCCGATCTCGCAAAGCACGAAGTCGTAATCGTCATTGCCTTCGGTGACGAAGTTCTTGATCTCGTTGGTGACGTGCGGAATCACCTGCACGGTCGCGCCGAGATAGTCGCCGCGGCGTTCCTTGTCGATGATGTTCTTGTAGATGCGACCGGTGGTGATGTTGTCGGTCTTGGTGGCCGAGCGGCCGGTGAAGCGCTCGTAGTGGCCGAGGTCGAGGTCGGTTTCCGCACCGTCGTCGGTGACGAACACCTCGCCGTGCTGCGTCGGGCTCATGGTGCCCGGGTCAACGTTGAGATAGGGGTCAAGCTTCCGAAGGCGAACGCGGTAACCGCGGGCCTGAAGGAGAGCTCCCAGTGCTGCTGCAGCGATGCCTTTTCCGAGGGAAGAAACCACGCCGCCTGTGATGAATACATATCGCGCCATGGGAGTCACCGGATACCTTTTCAAAATCGATTCCGCCACCGAAAAATCACCTTGGGTGTGATTTCGGAAGTCGCAATCGGCGTTTTACACAGAAGAAGGCCGGTTGGTTTTGCCAACCGGCCGGATTGTTTTTGCTTGCTTCGGCTTACTGGCCGCTCGGGACGCCGGTGTTGCCGCCGGTCTCCGCTGCGCCACCCGTCGTGGCGGGCGTTTCGCCCGCGCCGGTGGTGGCGTTGCCGCCTTCGGTCGGAACGGCGTCGGTGCCGGTCGTCGCGGGCGTCTGGTTGGTGGTGTTGCCCGTGCCCTGGCCCTGAGTGCCCTGGTTCTGAGTGCCCTGGTTCTGCTGGGCGCCGCCGTCCTGCTGGCTCTGGCCGCCGCCGAGCGCGTCGAGAACGCCGCCGGTGCCCGTCGTGCCGGGAATACGGTCGAGAATGTCGGTCGGGCGCGTCTCGTAACGGGAGTAGATTCCCATGCCGAGCGCCAGAACGAAGAACAGCGTCGCGAGGATCGCCGTCGTGCGCGTCAGGGCATTGGCCGTGCCGCGCGCCGACATGAAGCCGGAGCCGCCGCCAATGCCGAGGCCGCCGCCTTCCGAGCGCTGGATCAGCACGACGCCGATCAGCGCGACGACGACCATGAGATAAATGACGAGCAAGATGGTCTGCATGTTTAGCTATCCCGGCCAAGCGGCCAAATTTCAGGTTTGCGGCTCAATATACCAAGCCGTGCGCCATTCCAAGCCCCAGCGGTCAATCCGCCTGCCCTTTTGCAGGCAGACGAAAGAGGCTGCAAAAGGGCTTATGCCGTCAGCGCTTCATAGGCCCGGTAGATGGCAAGGAAATCGTCCGATTTCAAGCTCGCCCCGCCGATCAGCGCGCCGTCGACATTGGCGACGCCCATCAATTCCCCAGCATTGCCCGGCTTGACAGAACCGCCATAGAGAATACGCATCTTGGCGCCTTCGCCGCCAAAGCGTGTCAAAAGTTCCGCACGCATGAAGGCATGCGCTTCTTCCACGTCCTGTGCCGTCGGCGTCAGTCCCGTGCCGATCGCCCAAATCGGCTCGTAGGCGATCACTGTGTTTTCGGCCGTCGCCCCGTCCGGCACCGAGGCTGCCAGCTGGCTTTTCAGCACGTCCAGCGTCTTGCCCGCCTTGCGCTCGTCGCCCGTCTCGCCAAGGCAGATGATGGCGACGAGGTCGTTGGCATGGGCGATTTCCGCCTTGGCGCGCACCAGCGCATCGCTTTCCTTGTGATCGGTGCGGCGCTCGGAATGACCGACGATCACATGGGTGCCGAAGCAGTCGGCGATCATTTCGGCGGAAATATCGCCGGTATGCGCGCCGGATGCCTTTTCATGGCAATCCTGCGCGCCGATCAGCAGGGGGCTGTCGTCGCAAAGCGCCGTCGCCACATAGAGCAGAGTCGCCGGCGGGCAGATCAGCGTCTCCACCTTCTCGGAAAGCGGCCCCTTCACGCCTTCGGCCATCGCCTTGATCTGGTCGAGCGATGCGCGCGTGCCGTTCATCTTCCAGTTCCCGGCGACGAGCGGTGTTACATCCGGTGTCATGAGGCCTCCCTGTCCTTGAATTCTCGGGTCGCATGGGGCGTAGCAAATCGGCGTGGCCAAGGAAAGGCATGGCGAGAGCTTCGCCCCTATCCCGCTTCAGCGTGCCAGCAGGAAATTCAGCGTTTCGCGCCAGTCGGTCATGCGCACCGGCGTGCCGTGGCCGCCGGTCTGGAACAGCACGAAGCGTGTCGGAATGCCCGCCTTGCGCAGCTTGCGGAACACCGCGATCTGGTCGTTGGCCGCATAGACCTTGTCGCTGTCGCCATGGGTGAAATAGACCGGCAGCTTGGCCTTGAACCCCGGCGTCTTGGCGTAGTCGCCATCCGCCGCCCCGCCCATCAGCACCATGCCGAACAGGCTTTTCACCGCCGTGGCGTCGCGCACCACGCGCGCGCAGATGAAACTGCCCATGGAGGCGCAGGCGAGAATGACGGGCGCATCGGGCGAGAGCGCCTTGGCCCGCAGGATGAGGCCGGAAATGCGCGCCGCTCCGGCATCGTCGAACGACGGCACGCTCGGCGCGTAATAGACGCCACCGTTCTGCACCGCGAGGTTCTTCAGGCGGTTGAAGTTTCCGCCGAAGGTCCAGTCGTTGTTGCCGAGCCGCCGGTCGCCGCCACGCCCGTGGATGAAGATCACGGTGAAGGCCGCCCCCTCGCCCTTGCCGGTCATGGCGACATCGAGCTTGCCGGCCGGCGTATCGACCGTCACCGCCTGCGTCGCCTTCTTCACCGCCGTCGAGACATAGGCGGATTTTACACGCCGCTCCGGCACCTGGTCGCGCCCGTTGATGTCGCGCATTTCCTGATAATCGACGACGCGCAGCGCCCCGTCGTCGGCCGTTTCCACCACAGTGCCGTAGCCGAACAGCTCGTCCTTCCAAGGCTTGAGCGTGAGTGCCGAGGCCTGATGGGCGGCCAGCCCGGTGAAAACGGCGGCCAGAACGAACCGGCGAAGGCAATCAACTGTGGACTGAGCCATGAACACGCACTCCCTTGGGGTGGCGATACTTGCCATTCGCCCGGATGCAAAGCAATCCTCGTGGCGCGGACGGTGCAGCCCGAGTTCGCGAAAACCCGCAGAATCTGGCAGAGTCGCAAGTGATTCGCCGCCCACCTCATTCCGCCACGCCTCGCTCCGCAGGGATCGACGGCTGAAAGCGGCAGACGGAACAAACTCTGAACGGCCCATGCAAGACGACAGCAACGACCTTTTCGCCAGCCTGCCATCCCAGCCCGCCCCGGAACCCGTGGCGCGGGAGGAAAAGCCCATGCCGCGCGCCGTCGCGGTACCAGTGCCGGCCCCGCCGGCTGTCGGCGGCGATTACGACGCCTCGGCGATCCGCGTGCTGGAAGGGCTGGAGCCGGTGCGCATGCGTCCCGGCATGTATATCGGCGGCACGGACGAGAAGGCGCTGCACCACCTCTTCGCCGAAGTCATCGACAACTCGATGGACGAGGCCGTCGCCGGCCACGCCAATTTCATCGAGGTCCATCTCGATGCCGAGGGCTTCCTGACCGTCACCGACAACGGCCGCGGCATCCCGGTCGAGAACCATCCGCAGATGCCGGGCAAGTCGACGCTCGAGGTCATCCTCACCGTGCTGCATGCCGGCGGCAAGTTCGACGGCAAGGCCTACGAGACATCCGGCGGCCTGCACGGCGTCGGCGTGTCCGTCGTGAACGCGCTGTCGGATCAGCTCGAGGTCGAGGTCGCCCGCAACAAGAAGCTCTACCGCCAGCGCTTTTCGCGCGGCAAGCCGGTCGGCGGGCTGGAAGAGCTCGGCGACGTGCACAACCGCCGTGGCACGAAGGTTCGCTTCCACCCGGATCCGGAGATTTTCGGCGCGCATGCCCGCTTCGATCCCGGCCGTGTCTTCCGCATGGCGCGTTCCAAGGCCTATCTTTTCGGCGGCGTCGAAATCCGCTGGAGCTGCGATCCCGCGCTCCTGCCCGAGGGATCCGAGACGCCCGAAAAGGCGGTCTTCCACTTCCCCGGCGGCCTGAAGGATTATCTGCAGGCCACGCTCGGCAAGGACTACACCGTCACGCGCGAAATCTTCGCCGGCAAGAGCGAGAAGTCGGGCGGCCACGGCTCGCTGGAATGGGCCGTCACCTGGTACGGTGGCGATTCGCTCATCCACTCCTATTGCAACACCATCCCGACGGCCGATGGCGGCACGCACGAGGCGGGCCTGCGCATCGCGCTCACCAAGGGCCTCAAGAACTACGCCGAGCTGACCCAGAACAAGCGCGCCAAGGACGTCACCACAGACGATGTGATGATTTCGGCGGTCGGCATGCTCTCCGTCTTCATCCGTGAGCCGGAATTCGTCGGCCAGACCAAGGACAAGCTGGCGACCGTCGAGGCCCAGCGCATTGTCGAGAACGCGCTGCGCGACCCGTTCGACCACTATCTTGCCGATAATCCCGCCGAAGCCGCCAAGCTGCTCGAATGGGTGATCGAGCGCGCCGAAGAGCGCATGCGCCGCCGCAAGGAAAAGGAAGTCTCGCGCAAGACCGCCGTGCGCAAGCTGCGCCTGCCCGGCAAGCTCGCCGACTGCTCGCAGAGCTCCGCCGAGGGTGCGGAACTCTTCATCGTCGAGGGCGATTCGGCCGGCGGCTCCGCCAAGCAGGCGCGCAACCGCGCCAACCAGGCCATCCTGCCGTTGCGCGGAAAAATCCTCAACGTCGCCAGCGCCGGCCGCGAAAAGCTCGGTGCCAACCAGCAGATTTCCGATCTGGTTCAGGCGCTCGGCTGCGGCACGCGCTCGAAATACCGCGACGAGGACCTGCGTTACGACCGCGTCATCGTCATGACCGATGCCGATGTCGACGGCGCCCACATCGCCTCGCTGCTCATCACCTTCTTCTATCAGGAGATGCCGGATCTGATCCGTGGCGGGCACCTCTATCTCGCCGTCCCGCCGCTCTACCGCCTCACACAAGGCGGCAAGACGCTCTATGCCCGCGACGATGCGCACCGCGAGGAGCTGATGCGCACCGAGTTCAACGGACGCGGCAAGGTCGAGATCGGACGCTTCAAGGGTCTGGGTGAAATGCTGCCGGCCCAGCTCAAGGAAACGACGATGGATCCGAAGAAGCGCACGCTTCTCAAGGTCGCAATCGATGACGTCGATTTCGAAGGCACCCGCACGGCCGTGGACGACCTGATGGGCACGAAGCCCGAGGCACGTTTCCGCTTCATCCAGGAGCGTGCGGTCTTTGCCGACAACCTCGATATCTGAGGCGGAAATGCCTTACTTTCGCGCCATTGCCGGCCTCTAACCGGCAGCATCGATCCCGGAGAAACGGCCATGAAAGCTGCGCTCATCGTCATGACGCTCATGGGCTGCGACGACAGCGCGACCCAGTGCCACTATATCGATACGGTCGACCGTTCCTGGCAGAGCGTGGCGCTCTGCGATGCGCAGGCGGAAACCTACATCAACCGACATCAGGACAAGAACTATCCTGTCATCGTGGCAGTGTGTGAAACCGCCAGCGACCGCATGACGGCGGAAGTCACGCCGACACCCGATCCCGCGCCCGCCGACACGACCGTCCAGACCCCGCTGCCATTGCCGGCAGAAACGGTCGAGGCCCGTCAGGGCCTTGCGGCACGCACGCTGAATTTCCTGAAGAAGGCCATTCCCGATCGCCAGTCCCTGAAGGCTGCCGTCACCACGCCGATACGCTATGCCGAGGACGGCTATTCCTGGGTCGCCAAACGCTTCGCCGACTGATTGCCTAAAAAACGATGTGCTGACGGCTGGATCGGACGAATCCTGTCGTCAGGCAGCCTCTCGCGTGGCGATCAGCGCATAGCTGCGCGCCGTCTGGCGCTGTTCGGCAATGGCAAGGCGCTCGACCAGTTCGAGCATCGCCTGGCAGGCGGCATTGCCCATGGCGCGGCTGCGCACCAAAAGCATCTCTGAAACGGAATGCAGCCCGCCCCCGCCCTTGGCCTCGCGCCGCCAGAGCATTGTCGCCTCGGCAAAGAGCGCGCTGACATCGGCGCCGAGCCCGGTGGTTTCATAGAGCGCCCGCACGGCCGCCTCGCGGCCATTGGACAGGAGGGAGCGAACCCGTCGTTCCTCCTGGCCGGAGAGGTTGGCAATGGCGGCAACGAAGAATTCCGCACGGCCGGTGCACAGCGCATGCATCAGGAAAACCGGCGTCAGCCGGCCCGTGACGCGAAGATGCTCGACCAGCGCCGGCATTTCCGCGGCAGCAACCTCCGCCACCATGCCGATCGTTGCGACATCGCAGGCTTCACGCGTGATACGCTCGACCCGACCCGTTCCCACCGCCGCCTGGATGAGGCCGAAGCCTGCAAGCGCCGTGCCGACCTTCTCGACAAGCGCATGGCGGGCATCGCTCGGCAGGTCATCGCGGTCGAGCAGCAGCGCGCGGATATCCGCGTCATGACCCAGCCGCTCGGCAATGCGCGTCAGGCTGCGACGCGATAGCATGGCGCCTTCGTTTTCCAGAAGCGCCAGCACGTCCTCGACGCCCCCCACCTCGGCAAGGGCGGCGGAGACCGCCCGCGAGACATGGCTGCGATTGGCGATCAGCATGCGCGTCACGTCGCTGCCCTTGGCGACAAGATCGACCAGATCGGCATCCGTCAGCAGGCACGAACACAGAATGATATGGGCCGCGATCTCGGGCTGGTCCTCGGCAAGCGGCAGGATCACGGCACGCGGCGCGTCGGCGCAGGACGCAAGTGCCTCGGCCAACGCCAGCCGCACCTTGGGCGCGGGATCGTCGAGCAGGAAGATCATCGCCATCTCGGCGGCGCGCCGGTCACCGGGTGCAATGCGCGCCTTCGCATAGGCCCGCGCCAGAACGCTGGCAGCCTTGGCCCTGTCGGCTGCCCGCGCGGTCTCGATCCAACGGAGGAATGCATGAACGATCAATGGACGCCCCAAACGCCTGCGACTTCTAGTAAAATGACCCTATCGGCAAAGTGTTTAAGATTGGTTCACCATATCCGTTAACGCCCCGGTCATTGCCAGACAGAGGTCCCGCCCCTTAAGAAGAGGCATGAAAACGCTGCCCCGCGCCCTCTTCTTCATGCCCCTCGCCGCGCGCGCGGCAACGGCCAGCCGTGACCCCGGCCCAATAGAGACCGGGCACACCTTTCCCATCGTGGATAGCGAATCGACCGTGGAAGACCTGCGCACGATCCTTGCCGCCGGCACGCCGGTGATCGGTCTTGCCGGCTGCCGGAATGGGGCTGACATCCAGCGCGTCGCTACCCTGCTTTCGGTGGCAGAAGCGCAACTGGAGCATGCGGATGGCACAACGCTCATCCTCGCCCTGACGAACGGAATCCTGCCTGCCCCGATAGCCCCTGACAGCCTCTCCGGAAAGTCCGCACGGCTGGCCGCGCTGGTCTGGGATCGTTTCGCGCTGGAAAACGCACTCCCAACGGCAACGCCGCACACTGAAAACGGCGAGTGTACAGTCGCCTTCGCAGCGGCGCGCGGGGCCGTACTGCTCACCGCAGCGGCCGCCGGCGTCCCCGCATATGACTGCGCAATCGATCTCGAAGGCGGCACCCTTCAGCGGAACTGTGAAATCTCGCAAGACGAGGGCTTCTACGGCCGGGTCGCACACAACGCAGCCCAGGCCGCCATTATCGAAGCGACCTATCACCGCGGCTGACGCGCCATCAGTCCGCCTTGGGGCGAACCATGGCGAAAACGCCCGTGCCGCCATCGGTGTAATCCATATAGCCCATGCGCCCGAGCGGCCGCGCCACGGCCATGTCGACCATGCCGTCGCGCAGGATTTCCGCGCTGATATGGATACCCAACACCTGGCCGAACACGACCCAGTTGTCCGTCTCGCGCCCGTCGAGATCGAGCGGCCGCAGGATCTGCGTCATGCGGCATTCGAGTGCCGCATAGGCCTCACCCACATAGGGGGCATCGACGAGCCGCGCGCTGACCGGCGTCAGCCCCGCGATCTCGAATTCGTTGACCCCGCGCGGCACGGCGATCGAGCTTGCATTCATCTCCTTCGCCAGATGATGGCTGGCGAGCGAGCAGGTGAAGACGCCCGTCTCTTCGATATTCGTTACGCTGTCCTTGTGGCCGCTGGAGGAGAACATCACGAGCTTCGGCCGGTCGGCCACCGCATTGAAGAACGAATAGGGCGAAAGGTTCAGCCGCCCGTCAGCCGCCCTAGTGCCGATCCAGCCGATCGGGCGCGGCGCGACGATCGCCTTGAAGGGATCGTGCCGCAGCCCGTGCGCGTTTTTCGCCGCCTCGTAGAACAGCGCGTCAGGCGTCATCGCCGACCCATGTCACGATATCCGAAAGCTCGGGACGCGGCCGCTCCGTCGGCGGCACGGTCGCCGTGCCGATATGGATGAAACCGGCGACCTTTTCACCTTCGTTGATGCCGAGGATCGAATAGGCTCGCGCGTCGAAGGCGTACCATTCGGTCAGCCAGTTGGAAGCATAACCGTGTGCGTTAGCCGCCATGACGAGGTTGAGGCAGACCGCGCCGGCAGACATGACCTGCTCCCATTCCGGGATCTTGAAATGCGGCGCGGCACGGCTGACGACGGCTACCACGACGGGCGCGCGGGTCAGCCGCGTCTTCTCCACCTTCACCATCTCCTCCGAGAGATCGGGCTTGTCGCCCATCGCGATCGTCGCCAGCGCCTCGCTGATGCGCTTGCGCTCCGCACCACGGTAGACGATGAAACGCCACGGCGCGAGCTTGCCGTGGTCGGGCACGCGCGAAGCAAGCGTCAGCATCGCCTCGACCTCCTCTTTGGAGGGGCCGGGCTCGCCCATCTGGAAGGCGGGAATGGACCGGCGGGTCGAAAGGTAATCGATCAGCTTGATTTCGGTTTTCATCGGGAGAGAGTTCCAATACCTTGGCGCGCGAAAGCGGCCTTGAAAATGCCATTCGGGACTGTTTGGAAATGCGTCAGGGTCCGGCGAAATTGGGGATGCCGAGCATCGGAGCGAAGCGTACGAAAGTCCGCCCGCACCGGAAGCGCGGAAATCGCCATTTGCAGCCCGTCATCAAGCATTCACAACAGTCCCTGTGCCGGCTCCTCAAGTGGAGCCTTACAGTCAGGAAGTCAACCAGTCCATGCGCATGCCTCTCCATCCTGTCGCTGTCGTAAGTCTCGCCCTTGCGAGCTTTACCTCTTCCCTCGCGCCGGTTTACGCGCAGGACACGGTCGAGAGCTTTTCCCAGATTTCCAAGCCCGCCGTGAAGGGTGGAAAGCTCACCTCCTTCAACCCCATCGTGACGGGCGAAGCGACGCCGGACAATCTGCGTGACGTCACCTGCGAGGCGCTGCTGACCAAGGACGGCCAGCCGATGCGCAGCGGTTTGACCTGGCGCGTCTTCTCGCCCATCCCGGCGGCCGACGGCAAGCTGCCGCTGCTCGCGACCTCCGAGGGCGGCACGGCGGCCTTCCAGCTCGTGCCGGGCGAGTATTTCGTCAACGTGGCCTTCGGCCGCGCCGGCGCCACCAAGAAGCTTGTCGTTCCCGATCAGGGCAAGGTCGACAAGCAGGTGATGGTACTCGATGCCGGCGGCATCATGCTGAATGCCGTCTCCGGCTCGGACGTCCGCATACCGCCGAAGGAACTGAGCTTTTCCGTCTATTCTTCGGAGGTCCGCGAGGATGGCGAACGCAACCTCGTCGTCGCCGATGTGAAGCCGAATTCCGTCGTGCGGCTCAACGCCGGCACCTACCATGTCGTCTCCGATTACGGCACGGTCAACGCGGTCATCCGCGCCGATATCCAGGTGGAGGCCGGCAAGCTGACGCGCGCCACGATCCAGCACCGCGCCGCCAAGCTGACGCTCAAGCTCGTCGCCGAGCCGGGCGGCGAGGCGATTGCGGATACCGCCTGGTCGATCCTCACCTCGTCGGGCGACACCGTGTCGGAAAGCGTCGGCGCCTTCCCGACGCTCGTTCTGGCGGAAGGCAGCTATATCGCCGTCGCCCGCAACAAGAACCACATCTACCAGCGCGATTTCAACGTGCAGGCCGGCGTCAACACGGATGTCGAGGTGCTGCTCGACGAGAAGGACAACGACCAGAAGGCCGCCGCCCAGGACGTCGTCGACTGATCAGCCGGCCCGCCTCAGGAACGACCGGCGCGCCGGCGCCATGGCGAAGACCGCATCGTGCAGCCGCGCCATGATGCCCTTGCGATCGCCTGCCGCAAGCGCGGCCCAGGGAATGGTCGCACCGATGCGCGCCGTGATCGTCGACCCGGACAGCCTTCGGAATTCGCGGATCAGCAGCGACAATCTCAGCGTCAGCGATACCTTGCTGGCGAGATGGAAGAGCGGCCCGTTCTGCCCCTCGAAATAGACCGGAATGACATTGGCCTCTGCCGCCTGCACCAGCTTGGCCGGAAACATCTTCCACGGCAGGTCCTGCGCACGGCCGAACACGTTTTTCGCCGTCGCTACGCCGCCCGCCGGAAATACCACGACCGTGGTGCCGGCCTTCAGCAGCCGCACCGCCTCGGTGCGTGTCGCCATGTTGAGCGCCAGCGCCGCCTTGGACTCCTCGAAGGAGACCGGCAGCGCGTAGGGCTGCATTTCCGGCACCTTGAGCAGATCGTTGTGGATCATCACGCGGAAGGGCCGGCCGAGTTGTTCGGCAAGCGCCAGCACCGCGATGCCGTCACCGATGCCGAAGGGATGGTTGGCGACGATGACCAGCGGCCCTTCCGGCAGGTCGACCGGCGGCCAGACACCGCGCACGGCCAGCCGCACGTCGATGAGGTCGAGCATGTCGCCGAAGACGCGTGCGCTGGTGCCTACGATGGATGTGCGCCAGATGTCGTAGAGCCGCGCATAGCGGTCGCGCCCGGCGAGCCCCTCCATGGAGCGGATGAACCACCGCTTGAGCCGCGGATCGTTCTCGTTGGCATAGGACAGCTGCCTGAACCGCACGGGCATTCCCCAAAAAAATGATCCCGCACCACTAGCACGGGATCATGAAGGTTTTCAGACAGATGGCCGGGCGCTCACGCGAGCCTGTCGCGCTTGCGCTTGAGGTCCGGCGGCATCGCCTCGTCGGCGAGCGAGGCAATCGCCTCGTCGAGCGTCATCGATGTCTGGTTCTGCGAGCCGAGGCGGCGGATGTTGACCGTGCGCTCTTCCGCCTCGCGCTTGCCGCACACGACGATAACAGGCACCTTGGTCACGGAATGCTCGCGGACCTTGTAGTTGATCTTCTCGTTGCGGAAGTCGGTATCGACCGTCAGCCCCGCCTCGCGCAGCGCCTCGGCCACCTCGCGGCCGTAGTCGTCGGCCTCGGAGGTGATGGTCGCGACCACCACCTGCTGCGGGGCGATCCACAGCGGCATATGGCCGGCAAAGTTCTCGATCAGGATGCCGAGGAAGCGTTCCATTGAGCCGCAGATGGCGCGGTGGATCATGACGGGCTGCTTCTTGTCGGAATTCTGGTCGATATAGAAGGCGCCAAAACGTTCCGGCAGGTTGAAATCGACCTGCGTGGTGCCGCACTGCCATTCGCGGCCGATGGCGTCCTTCAGCGTATATTCGAACTTCGGCCCGTAGAACGCGCCCTCGCCCGGCAGGATGCCGGTCTTGATGCGTCCGCCGGACTGCGCCTCGATCTGCTTCAAGACATCCATCATGACGCTTTCCGCCCGGTCCCACAGTTCGTCGGAACCGACGCGCTTTTCCGGACGGGTTGAAAGCTTCACCACGACCTCGTCGAAGCCGAAATCCTTGTAGACCGACAGGATCAGGTCGTTGATGCGCAGGCATTCCGCCGCCATCTGCTCGTCGGTGCAGAAGACATGCGCATCGTCCTGCGTGAAACCGCGCACGCGCATCAGCCCGTGCAGCGCGCCCGAAGGCTCATAGCGATGCACGTTGCCGAATTCCGCAAGGCGCACAGGCAGTTCACGGTAAGACTTCAGACCATGCTTGAAGATCTGCACATGGCCCGGGCAGTTCATCGGCTTCAGCGCGAAAACGCGCTCGTCGTCCGTCTCGTCGCCGGCGACGGTCACCTTGAACATGTTGTCACGGTACCAGCCCCAGTGGCCGGAGGTTTCCCACAGCGACTTGTCGAGCACCTGCGGCGCGTTCACCTCTTCATAGGTGCCGGCGAGACGACGGCGCATATAGGCGACGAGCGTCTGGAACATGCGCCAGCCCTTGCCGTGCCAGAACACGACGCCCGGCCCTTCCTCCTGGAAATGGAACAGGTCCATTTCGCGGCCGAGACGACGGTGGTCGCGCTTTTCGGCTTCGGCGAGGATGTTGAGATAGGTGTCGAGCTCCTCCTGCGTGCGCCAGGCAGTGCCGTAGATGCGGGTCAGCATCGGGTTGTTCGAGTCACCGCGCCAGTAGGCGCCGGCGACCTTCATCAGCTTGAAGGCCGTGCCGATCTGGCCGGTGGCGGCCATGTGCGGGCCGCGGCACAGATCGAACCAGTCGCCCTGGTAATAGATCTTGAGGTCCTGCCCCGCCGGGATCGCATCGACCAGCTCGACCTTGTAGGCCTCGCCCTTGTCGGCAAACACCTGACGCGCCTTCTCGCGCGACCAGATTTCCTTGGTGAAAGGCTTGTTGCGCTGGATGATCTCCTTCATGCGCTTTTCGATCTTGGGCAGATCGTCGGGCGTAAAGGGCTCGTTCTTGGCGAAGTCGTAGTAGAAGCCGTTGTCGATGACCGGGCCGATGGTCACCTGCGTGCCGGGCCAGAGCTCCTGCACGGCCTCGGCCATGACGTGCGCGGCATCGTGACGGATCAGCTCCAGCGCGCGGTCGTCCTCGCGGGTGACGATCTCGATCCGCCCGTTCGAAACGGGATCGGAGAGATCGCGCAGCTCGCCGTCGAGCGCAATGGCAATCGCCTTCTTGGCCAGCGACTTGGAAATCGCCTCCGCCACATCACGCCCCGTCGAGCCCGCGGGATATTCGCGAACGGAGCCATCGGGAAATGTCAGGGAAACAGGTGCAGACATGAAATTCTCCTATCCAGTCCCGCCAACGAATGCGGGTGGTATGCGAAGGGAAGAGGCCGGATGCCCCGGCGCGTGCGTCGCGCGGTATACGGGGATTTTGTGGGGATTGGAAGGGGTGAACCCTATGATCGCTTTCGAGCCAAAGTATTCATTGATTATGGTGCCCCGTCCGCTCGACGGCTGCTTTGCGCCAAAAGCGGCCGTCGCGGCTGCTGCTATTTTTCGCCGGAACCTCAGTATCGCCTTCGAGGCGTTTTTGTTTAGAATGCCACAATGGCCCAAGGAATTGGAATCGGTCTGTCACGACGCTTCTACGAGAGCCTCGTTGCGCCCGTACTCAGAGAGCATTTCCCCGATCTTCCGTACTGCGCATGCAGGATAGGGTGGGGTTCAGAGGTTCTTGGTTATGATACGAAGCTGTCAGCGGATCATGATTACGGGCCATGTGTTCAAATCTTTCTGGCAGAAGATAGCTTTCCTTCAACGGCCGAAGCTCTCATGCACCGTTTCGACGAGGGCCTGCCCTCAACCTTCGAAGGCTGGTCTGTTCGCTTTTCCCGGAATGTTCGACCGCCGAAGACGTATCCTGAACTCGGTTTGTTGGGCTCAGACCACGGCGTCGAGCTTTATACGCTATCTGCTTGGTGCAAGCAGTTCTTGAGGCGCGAGTTTGGCACGGGCCTCACCGTGCGCGACTGGCTATCTTACCCCGAGCAACTCTTCTTGCTGGTGACATCCGGGGGCGTATTTCGAGACGACTTGGGCGAACTCACCGCGCTACGAGATCGGATGGCCTACTTTCCGCGCGACGTGTGGCTTTACAAACTTGCGGCTCAGTGGGGTCGTATTGCCGAAGAA
>NZ_JAKVIN010000019.1:0-14467 GCF_022601905.1 Shinella sedimenti | reverse complement strand
TCGTCGGCCGCCAGAAGCGCCGCCGCTCTCGTTCGATGAGCGGCGTTATAGGACCATCATTCCAAACCGTCAACAGCGATGTGACGTTTTTTTGAAAAAATCTGCAAAAAGATGGGTTTGGCCCGCCGAACCCTCGGCTTTCCAGGCTTTCAAAGGTCGTGACGGTTCAAAACATACGCTCCGCCCTCAGAAATTCACATTCGGCGCCTCTAGAAGAAGGCTTGTGATCCGCGCGATTTGACTCGCACGCCCTCCTGCGTGCATCTTCCCGCGCGAAATACAGATGAGAGCGGCATAGGACGTAGCGCAATCGGCATGACCACCGACCGGAACATGATCCGATCCCTCGGCAACCAGCCGCCGATCATCGCGGACGGGCGCAAGGCGCCCGATCGCCGCGAGATTTCGCTACGCTGGCTTTCCGGCACGTTCCTGACGGGCATAACCTCCTCGATCCTGATGGGTGTGGCGCTTTTTGCGGCCCTCGACGGACGCCAGCAGCTCGCCATCCCCGCAGAGGCCTACGCAGCGCTCGGTGCGCCGAACCAGACAAGCAAAAACGGCGAGACGGCAAAGCGCGGTCAGCGCGTTCTCGAGCCGGCCATCGTGACGAAACCGTCCGACAAGAAGATCATGGAGATTTCCACCATGATCCATGACGGAGAGAAGGAAGTGGTGCGCCGGCAACCCTTCGCGCATGTGAAGATGGCGCTCGCCGCCAATCACGCGACGACGGAGGATTATCCGCGCTTCGATCCCCTGGCGATCTTCTCCACCAACGGCAAGGACGCGGCCCCCGCCTCGCGCATGGGCACGATCTACGGTTCGGACGTCGAATCGGAAGTGGCGCTTCAGACCGACGCCTTTCCGAATGGCGGCGCGAGCCTCGACTATGCGGACCAGATGTCGATCGAGGAAGTCGAGGAGAACGTGCGCACCAACGGCTCGGTTCTGACCGATGGCAGTACCCAGGTCGCCTCGCTCTATTACGTCGACCCCCAGCGCTTCGCGTCCGAATCTTCCGATCTCGACCTCCTGCAGGGCCTGACCGCCCGCGTGGTCGAGGAAAACATGAGCGTTTCGAGCTTCGACACGTTGACGCCCGATGACACGGAATATGCCGACGACGTGATTCCCGTGCGGCGTGCGGCCGATATCGACGAGCTCATGACCGCCGCAGGCTACAGCAAGGCGCAGGCCGAGGACCTCTCGGACTATTTCGCCAATCAACTCGGAAACAAGGAACTTGCCGAGGGCGACGTGCTGCGTATCTGCGTCTCCCAGCAGCGTAATGAGGCAAGCATCGTGCGCGCCACCATCTATTCCGGTGGCCGCCATGTCATGACGGCTGCGCTGGACGACAAGGGCCGCTTCGTCAAGGGTGCGGAGCCGCCCGTGCTCGATGCCGTAGCAACGGCCTTCGACGATGACGACCGACCGACGATCATTGCCGGCCGCGACCTGCCGCGCGTCTATGACGGCATCTACCGCGCCGCACTGTCCTACGGCATGGGCCAGGATATGACGGCCGAGATGATCCGCATCCTCGCCAGCAATGTCGATTTCCAGGCGCAGCTGCGGCCGACGGATTCACTCGAGGCGTTCTTCTCCGTCACGGACCAGAACGGCACGGCCGCTGAAGGATCCGAGATTCTGCTTCTCGACGCCAAGTTCGGAGACACCGAAACGCGGGTCTACCGTTTCCAGAACCCGGAAGACGATTCCGTCGATTATTACGATCGCGACGGCAAGAGCATCCGGCAGTTCCTGTTGCGCAACCCGGTTCCCAACGGCGTGTTTCGCTCCGGCTTCGGCATGCGGCGCCATCCGATCCTCGGCTTTTCGCGCATGCATACCGGCGTGGACTGGGCCGCCCCACGTGGCACGCCGATCATCGCGGCCGGCAACGGCGTCGTGGAAAAGGCCGGCTGGGATTCCGGCGGCTACGGAAACCAGACGCTGATCCGGCACGCCAACGGATATGTTTCGTCCTACAATCACCAGAACGCCATCGCCAAGGGCATCAAGCCCGGCGTCAAGGTAAGACAGGGTCAGGTCATCGGGTATGTCGGTTCGACCGGCCTCTCCACCGGCCCTCACCTGCATTACGAGCTGATCGTAAACGGCAACAAGGTGGATGCCCTGAAAATCCGCCTGCCCGGCGGAAAGTCGCTAGAGGGCAAGGCGCTCGCGAAGTTCGAAAGCGAACGCAAGCGCATCGACGATCTGCTCGGCAGCGGCGAAAGCTCGACCGAACTGGCCGAAACGCGCTGATCCAATCCGAAAAAACGGCAAAAAGCGCGGGCTTTCACCCGCGCTTTTCATTTTTATGCAATGCGGACGGTCAGGCCGCCTTGCTGACCGCGGCACCGCGCGGCGAAAACAGCAGGCGGTCGGAGCCCGAAGTGACCTTGACGATCGACCCGTCAGGGATGTCACCCGCCAGGATCTTCTCGGCGAGCGGGTCCTGAAGGTGCTTCTGGATCGCACGCTTGAGCGGACGCGCACCATAGACCGGATCGTAGCCCTTCTCGGCCAGCCAGTGCACGGCCTCCTCGTCCAGTTCGAGAACGATCTTGCGATCTTCCAGAAGCCTGCGCAGGCGGGCCATCTGGATATCGACGATCGCACCCATTTCCGACCGCCGCAGGCGATGGAACAGGATGATCTCGTCGACGCGGTTCAGGAATTCCGGGCGGAACGCCATCTTCACGACGTCCATCACCTGGTCGCGAACCTTGTCGCTGTCCTCGTTCTCGCCGAGCGCCGTCAGATATTCGGCACCGAGGTTCGAGGTCATGATGATCATCGTGTTGCGGAAGTCCACGGTGCGGCCCTGACCATCGGTCAGACGACCATCATCGAGAACCTGCAGGAGCACGTTGAAGACATCCGGATGCGCTTTCTCGATCTCGTCGAACAGTACGACCTGGTAGGGCCGACGACGGATGGATTCGGTAAGCGCACCGCCTTCCTCATAACCGACATAGCCGGGAGGCGCGCCGATCAGCCGGGCCACGGAGTGTTTCTCCATGTATTCCGACATGTCCATGCGCTGGATCGCCGTCTCGTCATCGAAGAGGAAGCGGGCGAGCGCCTTGGTCAGCTCCGTCTTGCCAACGCCGGTCGGGCCGAGGAAGATGAACGAGCCAATCGGCCGGTTCGGATCCTGCAACCCGGCGCGGGCGCGGCGCACGGCACGCGAAACCGCCTGGACGGCATCGCCCTGACCGACGACCCACTTGGCGAGCTCGTCTTCCATCCTGAGCAGCTTGTCGCGTTCGCCTTCCAGCATCTTGTCCACGGGAATGCCCGTCCACCGCGACACCACATGTGCGATGTTGTCGGCGGTCACGACCTCCTGCACCATCGGATCGACATCTCCGGCATCACGGCCTTCGGCTTCCTCCAGCTCCTTTTCGAGCTTTGGAATAATGCCGTAGGCCAGTTCGCCGGCGCGCTGGAATTCGCCCTTGCGCTGAGAAATCGCAAGTTCGTTACGCAACTCGTCGAGCTGCCGCTTGAGATCGGCGGCGCGGCCCAGCTTGGATTTTTCCGCCTGCCAGCGTGCCGTCAGCGCAGAGGCTTCCTCCTCGATCGCCGCGAGGTCGATCTCGAGTTTTTCGAGACGATCGTGCGATGCGCGGTCGGTTTCCTTTTTCAGGGCCTCCCGCTCGATCTTCAGCTGGATGATCCGGCGGTCGAGTTCGTCGAGCTCTTCCGGTTTGGAATCCACCTGCATGCGCAGCCGCGAGGCGGCTTCGTCCATCAGGTCGATTGCTTTGTCAGGCAGGAAGCGATCCGAGATGTAGCGGTTTGAAAGGGTCGCGGCGGCGACAAGGGCCGAGTCGGAGATCCGGACCTTGTGGTGCTGCTCGTACTTCTCCTTTAGGCCGCGCAGAATGGAGATTGTGTCCTCCACCGTCGGCTCGTTCACCATCACCGGCTGGAACCGGCGGGCGAGAGCCGCGTCCTTCTCGACATGCTTGCGATATTCGTCAAGCGTGGTCGCGCCGACGCAGTGCAGCTCACCACGGGCAAGCGCGGGCTTCAGGAGGTTGGAGGCGTCCATCGCTCCCTCCGCCTTGCCGGCGCCGACCAGGGTGTGCATCTCGTCGATGAACAGAATGATCTCGCCGTCTTCCGCCTGCACTTCGGCAAGAACGGCCTTCAGGCGCTCCTCGAATTCACCGCGATATTTTGCACCGGCAATCAGCGCGCCCATGTCGAGCGCCATCAGCTTTTTCTCTTTCAGGCTTTCGGGCACGTCCCCATTGACGATGCGCAGCGCGAGGCCTTCGGCGATTGCCGTCTTGCCGACGCCGGGTTCACCGATGAGAACCGGGTTGTTCTTGGTGCGGCGCGACAGCACCTGGATCGTGCGGCGGATTTCGTCGTCACGGCCGATGACCGGATCGAGGCGGCCCTCCCGCGCGTCGGCGGTCAGGTCACGGGCGAACTTCTTCAGCGAATCAAAACCCTGCTCGGCGCTCGCCGTATCGGCGGTCCGGCCCTTTCGGATGTCGTTGATGACCTGATTGAGTTTCGTGGCCGTCACGCCGGCCTTTGCCAGAATATCCGACGTCGCAGCGGATTTCTCGATAGCCAGTGCCAACAACAGGCGCTCGACGGTGACGAAGCTGTCACCGGCCTTGCTGGCGGCGTCCTCGGCGGTGGTAAAGACCTTGGCAAGCGGCTGCGACAGGTAGACCTGCCCGTTGCCGCCGGAAACCTTGGGCAGCTTGGCAAGGGCAGCATCGTTGGCGATCCTTGCGTCACGCGCATTACCGCCGGCCCGCTCGATGAGCGAAGTCGCCATGCCCTGCTCGTCATCGAGCAGCACTTTCAGCACATGTTCGGGGGTGAACTGCGGGTTTCCGTCCGCGAGCGCCTTGGTCTGAGCGGATTGCAGAAAACCGCGAACGCGTTCGGAGTATTTTTCGATATTCATATAGGCCTCCATAACTCGGCCGGCCCTTCAGGCACCGGTCGATGATTCAGGATAAGGCTCCCTCAAAGGCAAGCCTCTCATAAATGCGATAGGCCAGCCTTGCTGCCGGTCAATCGCCTGTGAGGAATATGGTAGCGAATTTTTCGGAATTAAAGGAGCGCAGGCCCCGTCGCCGCAGATTTTTCCGGCACTTGCCGAAACGCAAGAACCCGGCACGAAGCCGGGTTCTGCAATGGTTAAAGGCAGGTTTTGCCTATTCGGAAGCGGTTTCGAGGGCCGGGGCGTCGTCGCCGCCGGACTGACCGTCCTCACCACCTGCAGCCTGGGCCTCTCCGCGGCGCGGGCGGCGCGGACGGGCGGCAGCGCGGCGACGCGGTGCACGGCCGGAAGCGGGCGCAGCACCTTCTTCTTCGAGTGCCACTTCCGCCGGCGTTCCTTCGATCACCGGCTGTGGGCCGGAGCCATCGACAACGGGTTCGTCAGCGGCCACAGCCGCCGCGGCAGCAACGGGAGCCTGCTGCTCCTCGCCATGCCCGACATCATCGTCATGATCCCGGTCAAAACCGTCGCGATCATTGTAGTCATTGCGGTCGCCGCCATCGTGGCGGTCTTCGCGCGGAGCGCGCTCCTGCATCTGCGCCTGTGCAGCAGCGATGATGCGGTTATAGTGCTCTGCGTGCTGGAGGTAGTTTTCCGCGATGACGCGGTCACCGGCGCTCTGGGCGTCGCGAGCCAAGGCTGCATATTTTTCTGCAATATGCTGGGCCGTGCCCCTGATTTTCACATCCGGACCAGAACTGTCGTAAGTTCGCGTCAACGGATTACCGCCCTTGCGGTGGTTGTTGTTGTTATTGTTATTATTGTTGTTGTTATTATTACGCCCGCGGCCGCGCTTGTTTTGCTGTCCTGGCCTCATATGTCACTCACCTAACGTATCCATGTATCGATGATTCATGTATCTGCAGCTTGATCGGGACACGCCAGATCAAGCATCCTTACCCGCGGGCAAACCACGCCGGCCGGTGGTCCTGTCGCCGTAAGACGTCAAATTAACAGGTACCCGCACAGGGAAGTCTTCAACCCTAGCAACTCTTCGAGAGAGCAATCCTCACGATCGGGTCACGCGGCACAAATCGCTGCGCCATGACCTCTTGCCCAGTGCGTGGCCGCAACGTATCCCGCTTCCTTCACAATTCCAAGCTTTTTCTTTGCGACTGCGGAATTTGCTGCAATGCGGCAGCATAGGTTACAAAGATACTGTCTTGGAAAAGACGAGGACACGATCGTTGCCGCCAAGATCCTCTACCGCTGCGATTCGCGCAAAACCTTTTTCGCGCATGATCCCGGTTACGGATGTCTTCTGGTCGTAGCCGATCTCATAAGCCACCAGGCCGTCCTGCCCGAGGTGATCGGAGGCACTGTCAGCTATGGCGCGATAGGCATCGAGCCCGTCGTCGCCGCCATCCAGCGCCAGTATCGGATCATGCAGCCGGACCTCTTCGTCCAGCGTCTCGACCACGGAATGCACGATATAGGGCGGATTTGACACGATAATGTCGAACACCCCGGTCACCGCCGCAAACCAGTCGCTTTCAACCACTTCGAAGCGGTCCGCGAGACCATTCATGTCGGCATTGCGCATCGCGGTTTCAAGGGCGCCGCTGGAGACATCAGCGCCCACGCCCGTTGCCCCCGGCACCAGATCGAGCAGGGCAAGACAGATCGCGCCCGTGCCGGTTCCAAGATCGAGAATACGGCAAGCGCCCCGTTCAGCA
This sequence comes from Shinella sedimenti, assembly GCF_022601905.1. Lineage (NCBI taxonomy): Bacteria > Pseudomonadati > Pseudomonadota > Alphaproteobacteria > Hyphomicrobiales > Rhizobiaceae > Shinella > Shinella sedimenti. Next base: position 7,741 of record NZ_JAKVIN010000019.1, on the reverse strand, counting down.
ACGAAGCGGCGCGCATAGGGCACAAGCGTGTCCACGAGGATTTCGGTGTCCGGTCGCGGTTCAAGTGTATCAGGGGACAGCATGAGGTCGAGCCGCGAGAACGCGCGGCGACCGAGGATGCGATGCACCGGTTCGCGCGCGGCGCGACGCTCTATCGCACTCCGAATCATCGCCAGCTGTTCGGCTGGCAGAGGGCGGTCTCCATCGACAAGGAAGGCCGTGGACGAGAGATTCAGAAGCCCGTCGAGCAAAATCCGCGCGTCGCGTGCCGCATCCGCAATGCCCGCTTCTTCGAGGCGGCGCCGCGCCGCGGCAAGCACCTCGGCAAGCGTCGTGCTCATGCCCGGCCCTGTTCGCCAAGCTGCGCCAGAAGGCCCGCCTGATGATCCGCCAGCAGCGCGTCCACCACCTCGTCGATCTCGCCCATCATCATCCGGTCGAGCTTGTAGAGGGTGAGGTTGATGCGGTGGTCGGTCACGCGCCCCTGCGGGAAATTGTACGTGCGGATGCGCTCGGAGCGATCGCCGGACCCGACCTGGCTCTTGCGGTCGGCGGACCGTTCGCTGTCGGCGCGCTGCCGTTCCATGTCATAGAGCCGCGAGCGCAGGATCTGCATGGCCTTGGCGCGGTTCTGATGCTGCGACTTCTCCGAACTCGTCACCACGATGCCGGTCGGCAGGTGCGTGATGCGAACGGCAGAGTCCGTTGTGTTGACGTGCTGACCGCCCGCGCCGGATGAGCGCATCGTATCGATGCGGATATCCTCGGGCCGGACCTCGACATCGATCTCCTCGGCCTCGGGCAGAACGGCGACCGTCGCCGCAGATGTGTGAATGCGCCCGCTTGCCTCGGTCTCGGGCACCCGCTGGACGCGGTGGACACCCGATTCGAACTTCAGCTTGGCAAAGACGCCCCGGCCGGTAATGGTCGCAATGATTTCCTTGAAGCCGCCGGCCTCGCCTTCGCTTGAGGAGATGACCTCCACCTTCCAGCCATTGGCGGCGGCATAACGCTCGTACATACGGAAAAGGTCGCCGGCAAACAGAGCCGCCTCCGAGCCGCCGGTGCCTGCGCGAATTTCGAGGATCGCACTCTTTTCGTCGGCGGCATCCTTCGGGAGAAGCAGGATCTGCATCTCCTTTTCCAGCGCCTCGAGCCGCTCCTTGAGTTCCGGCATCTCCATGTCCGCAAGGTCGCGCATCTCGCGGTCGGTCGTCTTGTCCGCCAGCAGCGCCTCGAGATCGCCGAGCTCGCCAGCGACCTTCTCGTATTCGCGCACCTTCGTCACGACCGGCTGAAGCTCGGAATATTCGGAGGCGAGGCGCACATAGGTCTCCGAATCCGGACCCGCCGACATGCGGGCCTCGATCTCGCCGAAACGGCGTTCGAGTTCGCGCATCTTTTCAACGGGAAGCTTCGCCACCGTTCAGACTCCCATCATTTCTTTAAAGCGTAATGCCGTTCTCGGCCGCGAAGTCGGCAAGGATCTGGCGGATGGAGGCCACCGGCCGCAGATCGTCGAGCGCCGGCATCAGCACCGATTCCAGCTTGGCCACATCGAGCGATAGCAACATCGACTTGACCGGCCCGATCGCCGCCGGTGACATCGAAACGGAACGGAAACCGATGCCCAGCAGCGCCATGGCCGAAATCGGCTTGCTCGCCATCTCGCCGCAAAGTGTCACCGAGGTCTCGTTGCGCTCGCCGGCGCGAACAATGTCGCGCAGGATGCGCAGGAACGGACGGCCCAACGTATCGAAGCGATCAGCGACACGGGCATTGCCCCGGTCAACCGCCATCGCAAACTGGAAGAGATCGTTCGAGCCGACCGACACGAAGTCGACCTCGGTCATCAGTTCATCGAGTTGCCAGAGCAGCGCCGGCACTTCGAGCATGGCGCCGAACTGCAGCTTCTTTGGCAGCTGTTCGCCGATCTTCGACTGCCGCTGGATTTCCTTTTGCAGGAGGCCGCGAACCTCGCGCAGCTCCGAAACCTCCGTCACCATCGGCAGCATCAGCCGTAGATCGGCGCCGGCGGCGGCGCGCAGCATGGCGCGAAGCTGCGTACGCAGCAGGCCGGGCCGGTCGAGTGACAGGCGAATGGCCCGCCAGCCGAGCGCCGGGTTTTCTTCCTCGGCCGCGCGGAAATACGGCACGACCTTGTCGCCGCCGATATCGAGCGTGCGAAACGTCACCGGGCGTCCCGCGGCGTGCTTCAGCACATTGCGGTAAAAGGCTTCCTGTTCCTCTGCCTTTGGCATCGTCGAGGCGATCATGAACTGAAGTTCTGTGCGGAAGAGGCCGATGCCGGACGCGCCGGATTCGTTGAGATGCGGCAGGTCGACCAGCAGGCCGGCATTCATCTGGAGATTGATCTCCCGCCCGTCCTTCGTCACCGGCTCGACAGCGCGCAGCGCGCGATACTGTTCCTGCCTGCGAGCGCGGAAACGTACTTTTTCCTCGTAGGAGCGCTGGAGATCGGGAAGCGGGCGCAGGTGCACGCGCCCGTCATCTCCATCGATGATGATCGCGTCGCCGTTTTCCGCCAGCGCGACCACCCCGGCCGCCTGCCCGACGACGGGAATACCCATCGCACGGGCCACGATGACGACATGGCTGGTGACCGCGCCGTCCTCCAGAACGAGGCCACGCACGTTCTCGCGCGGATAGTCGAGCAGTTCGGCCGCGCCCATCGCGCGCGCCACGACGATCGCATCATTCGGGAAGTTGCTTGCCGAAAGCTTCGCGCCGTAGCCGGTGAGCTGGCGCAGCAGCCGGTTGGCCAAGTCGTCGAAATCGTGCATGCGCTCGCGCAGATACGGATCCGTCAGGCGGATCATGCGCGCCTTGGTTTCGCTCTGCACGCGCTCGACGGCGGCCTCGGCGGTGAGACCGTTGCGGATCGCCTCTTCGAGCTTCCTGACCCATCCGCGGTCATGCGCGAACATACGGTAGGTTTCGAGCACCTCGCGGTGCTCGCCCTCCATCGACACCTCCCGGCGCGACAGCATGTCGTCGATGGAAATGCGCAGCGACCCGAGCGCTTCACCCAGGCGGCCGAGCTCATGCTCGGAATCCTCGTTGAGCAGATTGGTGACGACGATGCGCGGCTCGTGCAGCACGACATAGCCTAGACCAATGCCCTCGCCGAAGCTCGCCCCCTCGATCGAGACGGGCCTGGACAGGTCGAGTTCTAGGCCAGGCTTGGTGAGCTTCTTCAACTCACCCGTCGCCACCATTTCGGCGATCACCATCGCCGTCGTTTCAAGAGCCTCCACCTCATCCTCGCGATAGGTGCGGCTTGCCTTGTTCTGTACAACAAGCACGCCGAGCGCCCTGCCCGTCCGCAAGATGGGGACGCCGAGGAACGAATGGTAGATCTCTTCGCCCGTTTCCGGGAGATAGGTGAAGGCGGGATGCGATTGTGCGTCGGAAAGGTTCAGGGGCCGCGCGGACGCGGCAATGGTGCCGACGAGACCTTGCCCCATTTTCAGCTGGGCAAGGTGAACAGCACCGGGATTGAGACCTTCTGTGGCGTAAAGCTCCAGAACGCCGTCGGAACGCAGCACGTAGACGGAACACACTTCCGCGACCATGTTCTGCGCGATCTGGCGCACGATCTGGTCAAGGCGTTCCTGCGGCTCTAGCGGCTCCGCCATGATTTCGCGCAGCCGCTTGAGAAGAACGCGCGGACCCGCGGAGAGGTCTCTCATCGCGTGGCGTCTCCCGAAAATGACATTACTCCACCGGCGCATGCCCACGCCGGCGATCCTGAGATCGACGCCGAGTCAGCCGGTGCTTACTTCTTATCGAGACCGTAGACGGAATGCAAAGTCCGAACGGCAAGTTCGGCATAGGGACCGTCGATCAGGATGGAGATCTTGATCTCCGAGGTCGTGATCGCCTTGATGTTGATGCCCTTCTCGGCGAGCGCGCGGAAGGCCGAAGCGGCAACGCCCGCATGGCTGCGCATGCCGATGCCGATGACGGAAACCTTGACCAGGCCCGTCTCGTGCTGGATCACGTCGAAGCCGACCTGCGCCTTTGCGGCTTCCAGAACCTTGAGCGCCTTCTCGACGTCACCGAACGGGACCGTGAAGGTCATGTCGGTCTTGGAGCCGTCCTCGGAGATGTTCTGGACGATCATATCGACATTGATATGGGCTTCGGCCAGCGGGCCGAAGATCGCAGCGGAAACACCCGGCCGGTCGGCGACGCGGCGGAGCGAGATCTGCGCTTCATCCTTGGCATAGGCGATGCCGGTTACGACTTCCTGTTCCACGATCTCATCCTCATCACAAATCAGCGTACCGGGCGGGTTCAGAAGATCGCCCATGCCCGGCGCATCGGGGTCCTCGAAGGAGGAACGAACGAAGGTGCGCACCTTGTGCACCATGGCCAGCTCGACGGAGCGCACCTGAAGAACCTTGGCGCCGAGCGACGCCATTTCGAGCATTTCCTCGAAGGCGATCTTCTTTAGGCGGCGGGCCTTGGGCTCGATGCGCGGATCGGTCGTATAGACGCCGTCCACGTCGGTATAGATATCGCAACGGTCTGCCTTGACGGCCGCAGCGATGGCGACCGCCGACGTATCCGAACCGCCGCGACCGAGCGTCGCCACGCGGTTATCAGGGCCGAGCCCTTGGAAGCCGGCAACGACGGCGACCTGGCCCGTGCCCATGCGGCGAATCATCTCTGCGCCGTCAATGTCGAGGATACGAGCCGCGCCATGCGCGTTGTCCGTGCGGATGGGGATCTGCCAACCCTGCCAGGAGCGGGCATCGATACCCATCGACTGCAGCGCGATGGCGAGAAGGCCGGCAGTGACGAGCTCGCCCGAGGCGACGATGGCGTCATATTCGCGCGCATCGTAGAAAGGCGAGCTTGCACCCGTCACCTTCGGCATGTTCTGCACCCATCCGACCAGTTCGTTCGTCTTGCCGGACATGGCCGAAACGACAACCGCCACCTCATGGCCGGCCTCGACTTCACGTTTTACATGACGGGCCACATTGTGGATACGGTCGAGGTCCGCGACGGAAGTCCCGCCGAATTTCATCACGATGCGTGCCATGGGTATGTACCGCTATTCCATATGTGCGCGCGGGCGCGCGGGAGAAACCGCGGCGTCTCTTAGCCGAAGACCCAGCGCTGTGCAATGCGCAAACTGTACCAATGGGTACGGTGCGGCGGAAAGGCACTCTAGCGGGCGCGACTGATGCGGTAAACGAAGGCGGGCGGCAGATTGCGCATCGTGCTCCCGATGCGGACGGCGGAGAGATCCAGCCGATCGAGAACGGCGCGCGGAACGGGGCACCGCAGACCATAGGTGAACTGATAGAGGGCTGCTCCCTCGCCAAGGCGACTGAACGTACCGGCGAGAATGGCGAAGACCTTCTCGGGACGCATGGAAAGCAGGGGCAGACCACTGATCGCCGCTCCCGCCGGTTCTGGGCAGAAGCGGGCGAGCTTGGCCGCATCCGCACAGACGACCCTCGCTTTCGGGAAGCGCATCTGCAGAAGGCCAGCAAATTCCGGCCCGTTCTCCACGAGAACGATATCCTCCTCCGCGACCCCACGCCTCAGCAGAGCACGGGTGAAGACGCCGGTCCCTGGTCCAAGCTCGATCACCCGTCCCGTCTCGGGCCCGATCTCGCGCACGATCAGATCGGACAGGGAATTGCCCGACGGCGTAATCGAAGCCACCCGCAGCGGGTCGCGGATCCAGGCACGGAAGAAATGGCAGGAGTCCATCGTCGCTGTCGTCATTGGTCGTGCTCCGCAGTCACATCGGGAATTTCAGATGGGTAAGCGTCTCGGAAAGCGTCCAAAGGCGAACGGCGAGATCGCGATCCGTCGCTGCCGGCAAGGGTCGCACGCGGGACGGCGGGCCCCGCATTTCACGAAAGCCGGCCGGGCCGATGAACTCGCCCCCGTGAAGTCCTTCCGCCGTTGCGGCATAGAGCTGATTCAGCACGCCCTGCTCCGCATCCTGGGCGAGGAACCGGGTGCCAATGCGCATGAAGACATGCAACAGGCCTGTGGTGCCACTGGTCTGCAGGTTGGTCGCGGCGAAGCCGGGATGCGCAAGTATACTGATGACCGGCAGTCCGGCAGCCTTCAGCCGCCGGTCGAGCTCCAGACCGAACAGCACATTTGCGAACTTGGACTGAGCATAAAAACCAAGCCTGCTGTAGCTCCTCTCGCCCGTGAGGTCTTCGAAATGGATACGGCCGCGGCGATGAAGGTCGGAGCTGACCGTAACCACGCGCGCGCCGGTCGCCTTGGATAGCAAAGGCAGCAAGCGTAGCGTCAGGGCGAAATGCGCGAGATGGTTGACGCCGAACTGCGTCTCATGCCCTTGCCGGGTCAGCCCGCGCGGCGGCATCATCACGCCGGCATTGTTGATGAGAAGATCAAGCGGAAGGCCGTCCGCCACAAGATGTTCGGCGAAGGCGGCGACGTTGTCGAGATCGGCAAGATCGAGCCGGCGACGCTCGACGGCGGCATCCGGAAGCTCGGCCTTGATGCGTCTCAGCGCCGCCTGTCCCTTGGCCTCGTCGCGTGCCGTCATGATGACGCGCGCACCCTTTCGCGCAAGGTTGCGGGCCGTCAGAAAGCCGAGCCCGCTATTGGCGCCGGTGACGACGGCGAGGCGCCCGGTCTGGTCGGGCATGCTTGCCAATGTGAACGATGCCCCGTCTGTCGCCTGCTGGGTGGTTGCCACATCGACTGCACGCATTATGATACCCTCGCGGAAAATCTGAACAGTGTTCACATTGAACTAGCGCAGAATCTTTACACTGTAAAGATACCTTTGGGTGAGAATGCTATGAAAAAGACGAAGACCGCCGAACGCGGCTATCACCACGGCGACCTGCGCGATGCGCTGATCCACGCCGCCGATGACCTGCTGGCTGAAAAGGGCCTCGAAGGGTTCACCCTGCGCGAGACAGCGCGTCGCGCCGGCGTATCACCGGCCGCCCCCTCACACCATTTCGGCGGCTCGCCCGGCCTCCTGACAGAGGTGGCGGCTCTCGGCTATCAGGAACTGGCCGACCGGCTCAAGGCGGCTGGCGCGAACGGCTCGCCGGCCGACCGGCTCAAGGCGCAGTGTGTCGCCTATGTGCGGTTTGCCGTGGATTTTCCGGGCCGCTTTCACCTGATGTTTCGCCATGATCTCCTTCTGAAGGAGAAGCCCGCGCTGGAGGCGGCAACCGAGCAGGCGTGGGAGGCGCTGGCAAAAACCGTACTTGCCATCCGCAATCGGCCGGACGATGCCGAACTCGATCAGGACGGCGAGGCCATGCTTATCGGCATCTGGTCGACGGCGCACGGCTTTGCCCATCTGACGCTCGACAAGAAACTCGCGCGCGTGGTCGATTGCTGCGGGGAAGAGCATGACGACGGAGCGCTTGAAACCCTTTTTCCCACCATCATCGACACGCTCTGGGTGAAAAAACTCGGCTGAAACGAAAAGGCCCGCGCACCCCAGGGCACGCGGGCAAGAGTGATCGAGAATATCGGCTGCGGGCGAAAGCCGCCCGCAGCCCTGCACTCACTTCTGCCAGGATTTGACGAGTTCGTCATAGTTGACGGTGGTTGGTTTTTCCTTTTCGTTTTCGATCTTGAGCTGTGGTGCGAGGTTGCCCTTTGCGACGGCATCCTTGTTCCAGTATTCGAGATCGTGCTCTTCGGCGAGCTTGGGTCCCATGTCGCCCTGGACGCCGGCGCGTTCGAG
>NZ_JAKVIN010000017.1:0-17252 GCF_022601905.1 Shinella sedimenti | reverse complement strand
GAAACCCTAGAGCGAGTTCGTCGGCCGCCAGAAGCGCCGCCGCTCTCGTTCGATGAGCGGCGTTATAGGACCATCATTCCAAACCGTCAACAGCCGATTTCATAAAAACGCAGAAATTCGACAAGTTATTGATATTAAACGTTTATTTTGAAGTTCACGAATGAGGCTCATCCGGCGCCACCGGCAAAACTGCGATTCCGCAATTCTAAATCTTGTCCAGGTGGTAAAAATTTTGAACGGCACCGCATAACGTGCTTTCCACGGGCCGGAATGACCCTCAGCCCTTTTCCGGGCTCTGCCCGCGGGCTATTCAAGCGCAGACAGACCGCAGGCCCCCCGCATCACGGGCGCCCTTTGCTATCCAGATATGCAGGCATGATCATGGCGTCGATATCAGAGACTTTGCCGAAGCTGCCGATAACGGACGTGCTGTCCGATCTTAGCGTGGCCTTGTCCGCGGGAACGCGCGCGGTGCTGTCTGCGCCACCCGGGGCGGGCAAGACGACCCTGGTGCCGCTCTTTCTTCTCGATGCGGCCTGGCGGGGCGATGGCCGGATCATCCTGCTCGAACCGCGCCGGCTGGCGGCGCGCGCCGCGGCGGGGCGCATGGCATCCCTGCTGGGAGAGACGGTGGGCGAGACCGTCGGCTACCGCATGCGGCTCGACGTCAGGGTCTCGGCGAAGACCCGCATCGAGGTGGTGACGGAGGGCGTCTTCGCCCGCATGATCCTCGACGATCCCGAACTGACGGGTGTTTCCACCGTGCTGTTCGACGAATTCCACGAGCGCTCGCTCGATGCGGATGTCGGGCTGGCGCTGGCGCTCGACGTGCAGGCGGCGCTGCGCGAAGACTTCAGGATCGTCGTCATGTCGGCGACACTCGATGTCCAGCGGGTCGCGGCCCTGCTCGATCACCCGCCGTCTATCGTCAGCGCGGGGCGCAGCTTTCCCGTCGAGATCCGCCATCAGGACCGGCCTGCCGGCGAGCGCATTGAGGACACGATGGCGCGCGCCATCATGGAGGCACACCGAGCGGAGACCGGATCGATCCTCGCCTTCCTGCCGGGCCAGGCCGAAATCACTCGCACCGCCGAGCGGCTGGCCGGCCGGTTCGGGCCGGAAACGACGGTGGTGCCGCTCTTCGGCAATCTCGGACAGAAGGAGCAGGACGCGGCGATCCGTCCGGCAGCAGCAGGCACGCGCAAGATCGTGCTTGCAACGTCGATCGCCGAAACCTCCATTACCATCGATGGCGTGCGCATCGTCATCGACAGTGGATTGCAGCGCCTGCCGGTCTTCGAGGCGGCGACCGGCATCACCCGGCTGGAGACGGCGCGCGTGTCGCGAGCTTCGGCCGACCAGCGCGCAGGCCGTGCGGGGCGAACGGAGCCCGGCGTGGCGATCCGGCTGTGGCATGCCGGGCAGACGGCGGCGCTGCCGGCCTTCACGCCGCCGCAGATTCTCTCCAGCGACCTCTCGGGCTTTCTGCTGGACCTTGCCCATTGGGGGGTGAGCGATCCTTCGGCGCTGCGTCTTGTCGACCAACCACCGGCCGCCGCACTCGAGGAGGCGCGCAACCTGCTGCGCCTGCTCGGTGCGCTCGACGCCACCGGCGCCCTGACGCCGGCCGGCAAGCGCATCCGCGCGCTCGCCTTGCCGCCGCGGCTGGCGGCAATGATACTGCACGCGGCGGAAGACGGCGAACAGCTGGCCGCCGCGCGGCTGGCGGTGCTGCTTACCGAACAGGGGCTGGGCGGCACGGCGGTCGATATCGAGGAGCGGCTGCGGCGCTTTTCCAATGAGCGCGGCGAACGGGCCGATGCCGCCCGCCGTCTGGCGCAGCGCATGGCGGACGGTTTCGGCACGGCAAAGGCCGCCGGTTCCAGCGCGCCGGGCGCGCTTCTCCTGCATGCCTATCCTGATCGTATCGCCTTGCAGCGCGGCGGGCGCGGCCGGTTCGTACTGGCAAACGGCCGTGGCGGCGAAACGCCGGAGACCGAACGCCTGGCCGGCGCCGACATGATCGTCGTTGCCGACCTCACCGGGCAGGCCGGCCGCCAGCGCATCCTCGCCGCCGCCGAGATCGACCGCGCCACCGTCGAGGCCGAGCTTGGCGACAGGATCGTGCGCGAGGACCAGTGCGTCTTCGACCGCGCCAGCCGGCAGGTGCGGGCGCGCCGGGTGGTGCGGCTCGGCGCGATGATCCTGGAGGAGACGCCGCTGCCGCGCCCGAGCGGGCCGAAAGCGGCGCAGGCGCTTGCCGAAGGCGTGCGCCTGCTCGGCCTTCAGGTCCTGCCGTTTTCCCGCGAGGCGGCACAGCTGCGCGATCGGATCGGATTTCTCCACCGCTCGATCGGCGAGCCCTGGCCGGACACCAGCGAAGCCGCCCTTCTCGCGCGGCTCGACGACTGGTTCGTGCCGTTTCAGGAGAACACGCGCGGCCTCGACGACATTACGGCGGCGAGCCTGCACGAGGGCCTGATGGCACTCGTGCCCTACGAGATGCAGCGCGATATCGGCCGCCTCGCCCCCACCCATTTCGAGGCGCCGACGGGACAGCGCCATCCGATCCGCTATGATGGCGAGGAGCCGGTGCTGGCGATCCGCGTGCAGGAACTGTTCGGGCTGAAGCAGCATCCGGCCGTCGCCGGCGGGCGGCTGCCGCTGCTTCTGGAGCTGCAATCGCCCGCACATAGGCCGATCCAGACGACGCGCGACCTGCCCGGCTTCTGGGCCGGCTCGTGGCGGGACGTGCGCGCCGATATGCGCGGCCGCTACCCGAGACACCCCTGGCCGGACGATCCGGCTGCGGCCATGCCGACGACGCGCGCCAAGCCGCGCGGCACATGATGATGAAGAAGGAACAGACCATGGCAGGCTATCAGGATATCGACTTCGAAGGCTCCGGCCGGCGGCTGCGTCTTGAAACGCTCATCCGCCTGCGCTGGCTTGCCGTGGCGGGCCAGTCGATCACCGTCATCGCGGTCAGCCTGTGGCTGGAATTCCCGCTGCCGCTGGTGCCGGCCGCCATCCTCATCGCGCTGCTTGCCGCGGTGAACTTCTTCCTCACCGTGCGCTTTCCCCCGGCTCACCGCCTGACGCCGCCTTCCGCGCTCCTGCTGCTCGCCTTCGACCTCTGCCAGCTGATGGCGCTGCTCTTCATCACGGGCGGCCTTGCCAATCCCTTTGCGCCGCTGGTCTGCGTTCCGGTCATCATCTCCTCCTCGCTCCAGCCGGTGCGCTTCAGCGTGGTGCTTGGCCTGCTCGCGGTTGCGGGCATCACGGCGCTTGCCTTCACGCCTTTCCCGCTTCCCTGGTTTGTCGGCACGTTGCTTGTCGTGCCGCCGATCCTGACGGCCGGTTTCTGGTTCGCCATCGTCTGCACGACGGCTTTTGCCGCCTTCTATTCCTATCGCGTGTCGCAGGAGGCGACCGAGCTTTCCGATGCACTGGCCGCCACCGAACTCATCCTCCAGCGTGAAAAGCACCTGTCGCAACTCGACGGGCTGGCGGCGGCGGCGGCCCATGAATTGGGCACGCCGCTTGCCACGATCAGCGTCGTCGCCCGCGAGATGGAGCGCGAACTGGGCAGCGACGAGCGCTTCCGGGAGGACGTGCAGCTTTTGCGCAGCCAGAGCGAGCGCTGCCGCGACATCCTGCGCCGGCTCACGACCCTCTCCACCGAGGACGAGGCACATATGCGCGTGCTGCCGCTCTCCTCGCTGATGGAGGAGGTCATGGCGCCGCACCGCGAATTCGGCATCGCGCTCAAGCTCATCGAGAACGGCGACCGCGCAAGCGAGCCGGTCGGCACCCGCAATCCCGGCATTCTTTACGGGCTGGGCAATCTTCTCGAAAATGCCGTCGATCACGCCCGCGCCGAGGTGACGGTCACCGTGAGCCATACGCCCGAGCGCGTGACCATCGTCATCGAGGACGACGGCGAAGGCTATGCGACGGACATTCTCCAGCGCATCGGCGATCCCTATGTCACCAAGCGCCAGAAGGACGAGCGAGCCGGCGGGCTCGGGCTGGGACTGTTCATCGCCAAGACGCTCCTGGAGCGGTCGGGCGCCAAATTGACGTTCGGCAACCGCACGGGCGACCAGCCCGGCGCGCGGGTATCGGTCGATTGGCCGCGGGCGCGCATGGAGGCAAAGGGTGCAAAATGACTTTACCCGCTGCATCTTAAGGGTGATAAGCTGATCACCATCAAGAATGGGCGAAAATCCGCGACGGAAGACGTAAAATGGCAGAAAACATCGAACCGCAGACGCAAACCGACGATATCGGCCCCGATCCCTCGCTTCTCCTCGTCGATGACGACGCGCCATTCCTGCGCCGGCTTGCGCGGGCCATGGAAACGCGCGGCTTTGCCGTCGATACGGCCGAATCCGTCGCCGAGGGCATTGCCAAGGCCAAGACCACGCCGCCGAAATACGCCGTTGTGGACCTCAGGCTGGGCGACGGCAGCGGTCTCGATGTGATTGCCGCCATTCGCCAGCGCCGCGACGACACGCGCATCATCATGCTGACCGGCTATGGCAATATCGCGACGGCGGTCAACGCCGTGAAGCTCGGTGCGGTCGACTATCTCGCCAAGCCGGCGGATGCCGACGATATCTTCGCCGCGCTGACGCAGCGGCCGGGCGAGAAGGTGGAGCTGCCGGAAAACCCGATGTCGGCGGATCGCGTGCGCTGGGAGCATATCCAGCGCGTCTATGAAATGTGCGACCGCAATGTTTCGGAAACCGCGCGACGCCTCAATATGCACCGCCGCACCTTGCAGCGTATCCTGGCGAAGCGCGCGCCGAAGTAACCATCGCAGGCTTGCGGCCGCCTCATCCGCCTACCGGCACCTTCTCCCCGGCGGGGAGGAGGAGAAACCGAGACGGTATCCCTCCCTCCCTTCTCCCCCCGCGGAGAAGGTGGCCCGAAGGGCCGGATGAGGGGGTGCAACCCCTCAATAATCCCTAAACCGGCGTGTCCCGCCGTCCCGAAACGATGGCGGAGATATCCGGCCCGTCGCGCCTGGTATCCATGGAAAACTCCGCCAGCAGCAGCCGGCCCGCGGCCACGCGGGCGAAGGCGAAGGTCACGGCCTTGCGCGTCGGCGCGGCCAGCCTGTGTTCGGGCGCCTCGCGCAGCATGTGCGCGCCGTAGCCGTCCGACAGGATGAGCCCGCAGTCCTCCGGGAAGATATCGAGCGGCACATCCTTGTGCGTGGCGAAGAACAGCCGGTCGCAATGACGCCGGTAGTCTGGCCATTTGCGATCGACCCGGAAATCCTCGATCGAGGTCTTGATCTCGACGATCCAGATCTCGCCCTTGTCGGAGAGGCTGATGAGGTCGGCGCGCCGGCCGCTCGCCAGCGTCAGTTCCGGCAGCACGGCATGGCGCATGTCCATCAGCATGCGCTGCACGCCGCGGCGTACCATCATGGCACGATCCGACTGGCGGCCGTCGAGCAGCGGGTTGTCATTGTGCAGGGAAACGATCGTCATGTGGGTCAACCTCGGCGATTCGCCATTCTAGCGCGAAGCGCGCGCGATGGCTCGAGACCGCCGGAAAAAGTTAAGGCGCGTCACTCGTGACCTGTGCGCGCAAGACTTCATTAACCGCGCCGCGCGGTTCCTGTTCGTGCATGGGCCGGCGAAGAGAAAACCGTTGAACGGCACGACGCAGCGTGCTTGGCAAGAAACCGGGCATGGTGAAAGCGGCTGGCGGCCGGGCATTGTTGTTGCAAAAAAACAATCCCGCGGCTTTTTGCTTTGGCCAGAGCTCAGGCAAGGGCGCGCAGACTTGCATTGACCGGTTTAATCGAAAATAAACCATAATCAATGAAAGCTCCGCGTACCGGAACTTCTTAATCCCTGATCCAAGAGACTCACATGCGCTTCCGCAATGCCCTCCTTCTGTGCGGCCTGGCAGCGGCCGTCACACTCGCCGGTTGTTCGTCGTCCTCCACCTCCACGCCGGGCGAAAGGGTGGCGACGAATGCCATCTTTACCTCGGAATATGGCGCTGTTGAGGACAACGGTTACGCGCTGCCGGCGATCCCGATCAGCAAGGTGAACGAGAAGTTCCATCGCCAGATCGTCGATTACGCGACGAACGAAAAGCCTGGCACCATCGTCGTCAACACGCCGAACCGCTTCCTTTATTACGTGCTGCCCGGCGGCAAGGCCGTGCGCTACGGCATCGGCGTTGGCAAGCAGGGCTTTGCCTGGAAGGGCGAGGCTTACATCGCCTGGAAGCAGGAATGGCCGACCTGGCATCCGCCGCAGGAGATGGCCGCCCGCAAGCCTGATGTCGCCCGCTACGTCAAGGAAGGCATGGGCCCGGGCCTGAAGAACCCGCTCGGCGCACGCGCCCTCTACCTCTTCAATGAAAAGGGCCAGGACACGCTGTTCCGTCTGCACGGCACGCCGGAATGGGCCTCTATCGGCACGGCCGCCTCGTCGGGCTGCATCCGCCTGATGAACCAGGACATCATCGACCTCTACAAGCGCGTCCGCCCCGGCCGCTCGGCCCGCGTCGTCGTCCAGCAGTAACCAGACGAAACCCGCATCAAAAAAGAAGCCGCCGGATCGCTCCGGCGGCTTCTTTCGTTTGGATGGATGGGGCGCCCCTCATCCGCATACTGGAACCCTCTCCCCGCAGGTGAGAAGGGAGGACGAGCTTGACGGCAGGGGCATGCATCCCCTGCCCGCCTTGACTCGAATTTAGCCCCTCGCCTTCAGCTCCAGGCGGCGGCGGTGCAGGACGGGCTCGGTGTAGCCGTTCGGCTGCTCGCGGCCCTTGAGAACGAGGTCGAGGGCCGCCTGGAAGGCGATGGAGCCGTCGAAATTGCCGGCCATCGGGCGGTAGAGCGGATCGCCTTCGTTCTGCCCGTCGACAACCTTCGCCATGCGCTTCATCGTCTCGAGGATCTGCGCTTCGGTGACGACGCCGTGGTGCAGCCAGTTGGCCATGTGCTGGGCGGAGATGCGCAGCGTGGCGCGGTCTTCCATCAGGCCGACATTGTTGATGTCGGGCACCTTGGAGCAGCCGACGCCCTGATCGATCCAGCGCACGACATAGCCCAGGATGCCCTGGGCATTGTTGTCGAGCTCGCGCTGGATTTCCTCCGGCGTCCAGTTCGGCCTGACGGCGACCGGCACCGACAGGATATCCGACAGTTTGGCGCGCGGGCGCGCGCGCAGCGAAGCCTGCACCTCGGCGACATTAACCTTGTGGTAGTGCGTCGCATGCAGCGTCGCGGCCGTCGGCGAGGGCACCCAGGCGGTGTTGGCGCCGGCCTTGGGATGGGCGATCTTCTGCTCCAGCATCGCCGCCATCAGGTCGGGCATGGCCCACATGCCCTTGCCGATCTGCGCATGGCCGGACAGGCCGCATTCCAGGCCGATGTCGACGTTCCAGTTCTCGTAGGCGGAAATCCAGGCGGCCTGCTTCATATCGCCCTTGCGGATCATCGGGCCCGCTTCCATCGAGGTGTGGATTTCGTCGCCGGTGCGGTCGAGGAAGCCGGTATTGATGAAGACGACGCGCTCCTTCGCGGCGCGGATCGCCTCCTTGAGGTTGACCGTGGTGCGGCGCTCCTCGTCCATGATGCCCATCTTCATCGTGTTGGGCGCCATGCCGATGGCGGCCTCGACGCGGCCGAACAGCTTTGAAGCGAAGGCAACCTCTTCCGGCCCGTGCATCTTCGGCTTGACGACATACATCGAGCCTTCAGGAGAATTCTGCCGGCGACCGTTCGGACCGACATCGTGCAGCGCGATCAGGCCGGTGACCATCGCATCCATGATCCCCTCGGGCACTTCGTTGCCGTCGCGGTCGCGGATCGCCGGGTTGGTCATGAGGTGGCCGACATTGCGCACCAGCATCAGCGAGCGGCTGCGCAGCGTGGCCGCCGAGCCGTCGGGCGTGGTGTAGCCCCGGTCCGCATTGAGCGTGCGCGTAAAGCTCTTGCCGCCCTTGGTGACCTCTTCCGCCAGATCGCCCCTCATAAGGCCGAGCCAGTTACGGTAGACGACGATCTTGTCCTCGGCATCGACGGCGGCGACGGAATCCTCGCAGTCCATGATCGTGGTGAGCGCCGATTCGATGGCGACATCGGCGATATGCGCCGGGTCGTCCTTGCCGGTCGGGGTTTCGGCATCGATGCGGATGTCGATATGCAGGCCGTTGTTGACGAGCAGGACATGGGTCGGCGACGACGCATCGCCGACATAGCCGGCGAACTTGCCGGCATCGGCAAGCCCCGTCGTGCCGCCGGCCGAAAGCGTGACGACGAGCGCGCCGCCGTGGACCGCAAAGCCCGCCGCGTCGGACCACATTGCGCCATCGAGCGGTGCCGCTTCATCGAGAAAGGCCTTCGCCCAGGCGATGACCTTGGCGCCGCGCACGGGATTGTAACCCTTGCCCTTTTCCGCGCCGTCTATCTCGGCAATCGCATCCGTGCCGTAAAGCGCGTCATAGAGCGAGCCCCAGCGCGCATTGGCGGCATTCAGCGCATAACGCGCGTTCATGACGGGAACGACGAGCTGCGGGCCGGCGAGGCTGGCGATTTCCGGGTCGACATTGTCGGTCGTGACCGTGAAGGCGTCGCCTTCCGGCAGGAGATAGCCGATCTCGCGCAGGAAGCCCTCATAGGCCGCCATGTCCGAAGGCGCGCCGTTTGCGCGATACCAGGCGTCGATCTTTTCCTGCAGCGCATCGCGCTTGGCCAGCAGCGCGCGGTTCTCAGGCCCAAGCTCGTGCACGATGGCGGAGAAGGCCGCAAAATAGGCCTCGGCATCAACGCCCGTGCCCGGAAGGGCCTCCTTGACGAGAAAGTCGTATAGATCGCTGTCGATCGAAAGACCGGCTTTTTCCGTATAGGTCATGAAAAAACTCCGAAGAACGGGACGAAGGGGGAGTATCCCGAATGCTGCCACTTTCCGCGGCTTTCATTCATAGTCAATTCGGCAATAACGTGAATTATTTATTCCGTTACGGAAACAATCCCGTCTAAGCCTCCTGGGCGATGCGGGGGCGGCCGCTCGCGGTTGCGGTAAATCGGGCCTCGATCAGCTTGCGGCTGCCCTCCACGTCGGGCGCGTCTATCTCTTCGGCGAAGGTCACGGCGGGCTCGTCGGCGCCGTTGGCGCGGGCCGCGTGCAGGGCGGCCGTCATCGCCCGCTCGCGGGCCATTGCGAAGGCCGCGGCCTCGTCGACATGGCGCACGCTTTCGCCTGCCCCGGCGACGATGAACACGCCCTCCTCCGGCTGGGTCACGAAGACGGTCACGCTGTTGCGGACCTGTCCGACCACCGCACCGACGGCATTGGCCACGCCGGCATCGGCGGGAATGACCGATTCGGCACCGAGCATGGCGGCGATATCGGGATAGTAGACCGGCGCGGACGCCCCCAGGCCCACCAGCGGCCGGTCAAGCGCGATCTGGAACCGCACGATGCCGGCGCGCCGGTGCAGCGCCCGGTCGACGGCGACGGAACCGGCCGGATCGATCGCGCCCACACCGTCATCGGCAAGGCAGGCGGAGAGGATGACATCGGACGATTGCCGGGTCAGGCGGTCGACGATGCGCTGCGCCAGCGCATCCGGGCTGTCGGCAATGGGCCGGCCCGTGCCGTCCTTCACGCGCGCGGCCAGCGCAAGGCCAAGACGCGCGGCCTCGGCATCCCACTGCCCCTGCCCGCCCAGCACATGCATGGCGTCGGACGGCGTCACGCCGCAGATATGCACGAGGCCCCGCGCCACCAGACGGTCGAGCGTCGCCTTCTGCGGCGTCGTCATCAGCAGACCGTCGAGTGGAACCGGAGCGGCACCGATCTTGTCGTAAAGCGCCTGTTCCTGCGGCTGGAGGCCGCTTGCCAGCCGCTCGGGAACGCCCGTGCGCACGGCAAAACGCCCGTCGTGCCGGCCGACATGGGCGGTGCGCAGCTGGCGCTCCAGCACCGGCAGGATACTTTCGGGATACAGCGTCGAGGCAAGGCTGAGCGGCAGGAAGCGCCGCGGCCCCAGATCGATGCGGGCCGAAAGCCCCCGGTCGTCGATGCGCACTTCCGAATCGCCGCCGAGGCCGAAGGTGCGCATGGCGACCGCCTCCACCATGGTCCGGTAGCCGCCGACCACCGCACCCTCCGCGTCGAGCTTCGGGCGACCCTTGTCGAGCACGGCCACATCCGTCGTGGTGCCACCGATATCGGACACCACGGCATCGTCGAGGCCCGTCAGGTGGCGCGCGCCGACAAGGCTTGCCGCCGGGCCGGACAGGATGGTCTCGATGGGGCGCAGCCGCGCCTCGGCCGCCGAGATCAGCGCGCCGTCGCCGCGCACCACCATCATCGGCACCTGGATGCCACGGCGCAGGAGAAAGTCCTCGCAGGCGCCTATCAGCCGGTCGATCATCGAGACGAGGCGGGCATTGAGCAGCGTCGTCAGCGCCCGGCGCGGTCCGCCGAGCTTGGAGGAGAGTTCGTGACTGCACGTCACCGGCAGATGCGAGACCGCGCGGATGCGCTCGCGCACGCGCTGTTCGTGCGCCGGGTTGCGCACGGCGAAATAGCCGGCCACGGCAAAGGAGGACACGGCCTGCGACAGCGCCGGCAGCGCCTCGTCCAGCCCGCGCATGTCGAGCGGCGTCTCGTTGCCGTGCACATTGTGCCCGCCGGGCAGGAAGACGACAGGGTCGGTGCCGAGCGCCTCGGCAAGGCCGTCGCGCTTGAGATCGTCGGGGCTGAAGCCGATCATGACGAGCCCGGCACGGCCGCCCTGCCCTTCCACCAGCGCGTTGGTGGCGAGCGTCGTGGAAAGCGAGACGAGGCCAATGGCGGAAACCGGCACTCTTGCCTCACCGAGCACCGCATCCACCGCGCCGGAAATGCCGACCGAGAGATCGTGGCGGGTGGTCAGCGCTTTGGCCCGCGCCACCACGCCGAGGGTTTCACTGTAGAGGGCGGCGTCCGTATAGGTGCCGCCGGTATCGATGCCGAGTAACAAATGGTCTGCCACGAGAATACTTCCAAACCGCATGCCGTCCCTGTTCAAAGCCGGCCTGGAATGGTGTTATGGCATGTCCGGTGTCGTTGTCACCATCCCGCCGGCGACATGCCTGTGAAGCATCGAGGAGACCCAGAGTGTTTGATCCGCGTCATGGAAACCGCCTGCTGAGAGCCCTCCTTGTCGGCACTGCCCTGCTGGCCGCAGGCCTGCCGGCGTCGGCCCAGGAAGACGACGAGGCGGAGTATCAGGCCCAGATTCCCGACGTCTCGATCTACAAGGCGATGCTGGACGCCAACAAGCGCACCGGCTGGGTGCAGTTCCGCGAATATGCCGGCCAGCAGCTCATCTATTTCACGGCGTTGCAGAGCATGCATTGCCGGCTCAAGGAAGTGCGCTACTCCATCAATTCCGACACGCTCGACCAGACCTTCCCCATGGCGAAATGCGACCCGGAGCTGCCCTTCAACCTGCCCTCGGACGACAGCCAGAACTGGATCTACATCAAGCTGAAGCCGGGCGAAGCGCAGACCATCGCCGTGCAGGCCGTCTGGGATGACGGCAGTGGCAGCGAGATCGTCGTCTACCAGCCCTGCAAGAACCCGGAAGCCACCTGCGCCGCGATCAAGACGATCAAGAAGGCGAAGGCGCGCGCGGACGAGCCCGCACCTTCAACGCCAGTCCGTTAGCCGGCTGCGTCGTCAGGCGCTGCACCGGCCAGGGCTTGGTGTCTTCCGTCATGTCGAAGCGGAAGCGATGCATCAGCACGCCGAGCGCGATGATCGCCTCCTGCATGGCAAATGTCGCGCCGATACAGATGCGCGGCCCCGCACCGAAGGGGAGGTACTGGAAACGGTGGATCTGGTCGCGATTTTCCGGCAGGAAGCGCTCGGGCATGAAGGCGCGCGGTTTCTGCCATAGGAGCTCATGGCGGTGCAGCGTCCAGGGCATGACGAGGATCGTCACGTTGCGGGGTATCTCCACCACCTCGCCGTCCGGGCTCGTCCAGCTGTCGTCGGCAATCGCCTCGCGGTTGATGGAGGGCGCCGGCGGATAGAGCCGCATCGCCTCCTCGAAGGCCGCGCGCGTCCAGGGCATGCGCTCGAGCCAGTCGACCGGGTCCGCCCCGCTTTCCACCACGCGGTCGATCTCCTCTTCCATCGCCTCGCGCACATGCGGCGAATTGGCGACGCAGTAGAGCGTCCAGGCCAGCGCCCGTGCGGTCGTCTCGTGGCCGGCGCCGATGAAGGTCAGGATATTGTCTTCCACCTCCTCCATGGTCAGCCCGTCCGGCCCGGCAGCGCCCAGCAGCAGCGTCAGGAAGTCGCTCGGCGCGCCGCCGCCCTCCGCCATGCGCTTGAGGCGAAGCTCCATCGTGTCGCGCACGATCTTGCGGAACTTGCCGAGCACCCGCAGGCCGCCGATACGCGTGACGCGCGGCACCCAGGAGGGCGCGCGCAGCAGATCCATGGGATCGACACGCCCCATGGAATGCAGGAGATCGTCCACGTCATCGGCGAAATTGGTGGATGCGGTGACGATCTCGCCGGAAAACAGCGTGTCGGAGAGGATGGAGAAGGCCAGCTCCGTCATGTCGTTGCCGATATCGAAGACCGTGCCGTCCGCACCCTCGTATTTCTGCGCGTAAAGCTCGGACTGCGCGAGCATCTGCGCGGCAAACCCCTTGGCATGGCGCGGCGTGAAGATGGGGGCGACGGCCTTGCGCGAGCGGCGCCAGACGGGACCTTCGGCGGTGAGCAGCCCGTCGCGCAGGATCGGCCGCAACACGAGCTGGCGCACCACGGCCATCTTGTAGTTGGCGGCGTTGTCGACGAGCAGATATTTGATGAGGCCGGGATCGTTGACGATGAGCGTCTTCTCGCCGACGAAGCTCGTCATGATCCAGGGCAGCGTATAGGAGGGCTCGCCCCACAGTTCCAGCGGATTGCGGAAGACGGTGCGGATGATCTCGAGTTTCGAAGGCGGCACCGTGCGCGGTATCGGCGCAGGCGGTTCGAACGGCTCGGGACGCATATCCATGGTAGCTTCCTTCCTTCGGCTCTTGTCCCTCAATATGGGGCGCAACTGGGCCGATAGGAAGGCGACGGCCGCTCAAGGCCGCGTGAACCCGGCGCTTTACGCCGGAAAGGCCGCTAGAGCAGGCTGCGCAGGTCGTCCAGCTTGTCGTTGACCAGCCAGCCGTAATAGTTCTCTTCCGGCCAGGTCGCCTCGCCCGCGGCACGGCGCGCGGCGAAGGCTGCGGCGCGCGCATCGGGATTGCCGATATTGTAGAGCGTCGCCGTCAGGCCGGGATTCTTCGAGATATCGACGCCGGCGATCTTCTTGTAGGCATCGATCGAGCGGCGGATGGCGGCCGCCATGTAGGCAAGCGAGATATCCGGGTCCATGATCGCCTGGTAGACGCCGGCCGCATCGTTCTCGTCGAGCGGCTTGTAGCCGGAGAAACGCGCCACGTCGTCGGTCAGCGTCAGCGCGGTCAGCGGATTGATCTGGCCGAGGCCGAAGGTCTGGCCGGCATAGAAGGGCTGGAAGAAAACAGCGCTGAAGCGGTTTCTCGGGAAGGACGTGCCGTCAACCGTCTTGCCGCTGAACGAACGGTTCCAGACGTTTTCGCGGCAGGTCCACTGCGCGTAGGAGCCTTTCTTGCCCTCGCATTCGGAAAATTGCGGACGCTTGAGGAAGTCGCCGATGGCCTCGCCGTCATAGGCGAAGCGGAAGTTGCCGGTATAGGAGGCAGCCTTCACGTAATAGCTCTGCAGGCGGTCGTAGGCGTCCACATTATAGGTGTGCTCGCCGACGATGGCGCCGACGATGTGAATGGGGTCGATGCCGTATTTGCCGGCCGCCGCCCTGATCTTGCCCGTCAGCTGGCGGTCGCCTGATAGAAGATCGCGCACCTTCTGGTATTTCGCGTCGAAGGAGGTCTTGTTGCCCTTGGTGCGACGGACAGAGGCGCCTGGAATGGCGGGCTGCTCCGCGTTGCGGTTGCCGGCGGGCACCACGTCGATCGCCAGCGCCGTCGTCTGGCTCTGCACGAAGAGGGCGGCTGCAAGGGCAAGCACAGGGAAGAGCTGTCGCACGGTTCCGGTTCCTGTCTGGTCAATCGTTCGAAGTGGCATGGACGGGATGCAGGACAATCGTGTCGTCATCATGCCGGACGCGGCAATGGCCTAGGCTGCGTCCGCGGTTCTGTCGAGGGGGCGGGCCCGCAAAAGCGCGACACCGGCGGTTGCTAAGACAACCACCGGTGCCGAAACGTCACAGGATGTAGCGCGACAGATCCGTGTTGGCCGCCAGCGCGCCGACATGCTTCTTCACATAGTCGGCGTCAATGACGAGGCGGTTGCCACCCTTGTCCGGCGCCTCGAAGGAAATCTCGTCGAGTACCCGCTCCATCACCGTCTGGAGACGGCGCGCGCCGATATTCTCGACGCTCGAATTGAGCTGCACGGCGACATCGGCCAACGCGTCGATGCCGTCCTCGGTGAATTCGAGTTCGACATCCTCCGTGCCCATCAGCGCCTTGTACTGCCGGATGAGGCTTGCTTCCGTCTCCGTCAGGATCCGGCGGAAGTCTTCGCGCGACAGCGCCTTCAGCTCGACGCGGATCGGCAGGCGGCCCTGGAGTTCCGGCAGGAGGTCCGAGGGCTTGGAGACATGGAAGGCGCCCGAGGCGATGAACAGGATGTGGTCCGTCTTCACCGGCCCGTACTTCGTGGCGACCGTCGTGCCCTCGACGAGCGGCAGGAGGTCGCGCTGCACGCCCTCGCGGGAGACGCCCGCGCCCATGCCGCCGTCGCGCGCGGCGATCTTGTCGATCTCGTCGATGAAGACGATGCCGTCGTTCTCGGCCGAGCGGATGGCCTCGCGCTGGATCTGCTCGTTGTCGAGCAGCTTGTCGGATTCGTCGTCGATCAGGATCTTGTAGCTGTCCTTGACCGTCGTCTTGACCTTCTTGGTGCGGCCGCCCATGGCCTTGCCGAACATTTCAGACAGGTTCAGCACGCCGATATTGGCGCCCGGCATGCCGGGGATCTCGAAGCCGCCGGGTGTTCCGGTGTCGGCAACGTCGACCTCGATGTCCTTGTCGTCGAGTTCGTTCGCACGCAGCTTCTTGCGAAACGAATCACGCGTGGCCGGCGAGGCGGTGGCGCCGACCAGCGCGTCGAGCACGCGTTCCTCCGCATTGGCATGGGCCTTTGCCGTTACCTCGGCGCGCTTCTTCTCGCGCACCAGGCCGATGCCGACCTCGACGAGGTCGCGCACGATCTGCTCGACGTCACGGCCGACATAGCCGACCTCGGTGAACTTGGTGGCCTCGACCTTGACGAAGGGCGCGCCGGCGAGCTTGGCGAGACGGCGGGAGATTTCCGTCTTGCCGACGCCGGTCGGGCCGATCATCAGGATGTTCTTCGGCATCACCTCGTCGCGCAGGTCCGGCTCAAGCTGGTGGCGGCGCCAGCGGTTGCGCAGCGCAATCGCCACGGCGCGCTTGGCGTCATGCTGGCCGATGATGAAACGGTCGAGTTCGGAAACGATCTCGCGGGGGGAAAAATTGGTCATGGGTTTCCTCTAGCAACGGTCACGGGCCAAGATCAGCGCCGGGCCGTCCTTTGTCATGCGTTGATCGAAAGCATGGAACCCGGCCTTCTCATAGGCCCGGATGGCATGCGCATTCTCGGGATGCGGATCGAGCACCACCCGCTCCACGCCGTCGGCGAACATCTTTTGCACAAAGGCATCAATCATGGCCGGCCCGTGGCCGAGGCCGACCATGTCGGCAGGGCCGATGAACTGGTCGATGCCAAGGGTGCGGTCCGGGCGGTCGCCGAAGGACAGGTCCGACGGGTCGATCCTGTAGCTCTGCAGATAGGCGAAGGGCTTTCCGTCATGGGAGACGATGAAGGACGCCATTGCAGGTTCGTCGAAATCCGCGGCGATACCCGCAACCTCCTCAGCCGGATCGCCCCACCAGCGCCGGACATGCGGCGCGGCGAGCCAGCGTTCCAGCATCGGCAGGTCGGCGGCCGTCACAGGCCGGAAAGCGTATGCCTCAGCGGTCGGCATCCAGCGTCTCCACCACGACATTGTGGTTGGTGTAGACGCAGATGTCGCCTGCGATCTGCATGGCCTTGCGGGCGATATCCTCGGCCGACTTGTCGGTGTCCATCAGCGCGCGGGCCGCCGCATAGGCATAGTTGCCGCCCGAGCCGATCGCCATGGTGCCGTGTTCCGGCTCCAGCACGTCGCCATTGCCGGTCAGCGCCAGCGTGATGGACTTGTCGGCCACCAGCATCATGGCTTCCAGACGGCGCAGATAGCGGTCGGTGCGCCAGTCCTTGGCGAGCTCGACGGCGGCGCGCATCAGCTGGTCGGGATATTGCTCCAGCTTGGCTTCCAGCCGCTCAAGCAGGGTAAAGGCATCGGCGGTCGCGCCGGCAAAACCGGCAATGACGTCGCCCTTGGCAAGACGGCGCACCTTGCGCGCATTGCCCTTCATGACGGTCTGGCCAAGGCTCACCTGGCCGTCGCCCGCCATGACCACCTTGCCGTCCTTGCGGACGGTGATGATCGTCGTGGCGTGCATGGAAGCATAGGGATCGTGTTCACTCATATCAGACCTCTGAGGCCCGAGGACCGGGCAAGGATACCGCCGGCGAGGCGGCTTCGTTGTGCCCTATGTAAGCAGCGGTTCGGCGATTGCAAAGGTCGGGAGCCGTCGTTGCGCGCCCGGCGCGCGCAAAGCACGGGAGAGGCCGTCGCCGTCCAAAATAAGCCTTGCTTTCCCTTTGGAATGCGCGGGTTATGGTTTCCCATCCACAGTGAGGGTTATGACGATGGCCAAAGGTCAGGTCCGCAGCAACAAGGAAGCCCGCAAACCCAAGAAGGACAAGGTGGCTCCAGCAGCCGCTCCGACCCTTGGCGCGCAGGTGAAGAACAGCGAAAGCGCCACCAAGAAGAAATGACGGGCAAGGGCGCCGGTCCGCCGGTGCCCCTCTCCCCCATTTTCGTGCCGGCGTGATCCGAGCCACCCCTCCCCGCCACTGTCTTCGTCTTTGCTGTGCTTCGCAGGGCTGTTGCGGCGTGGAGAAACGAAGGTGGATACGGGGACATCGGCGCCGGAAAAACCCAATTCTTCCAATCCCCGCCGCCCTTTTCACCCGCAAATCATCCCCGCCTTCCGCCCATCGCCTATCCTGAACGTCCTTCCGCCGCCGGAC
>NZ_JAKVIN010000012.1:0-66248 GCF_022601905.1 Shinella sedimenti | reverse complement strand
GCGCGAAGGCGAAGCCAACCATACAACCCCTTTCCAGAGGCAACGCTTTCGCGCGGTTCTCCGGATTGCCGAATGCCCATCACCCCGGCGGTACTCCGTACGGGCTGAACCGCATGGCGGACAGCATATGCATTCACCCTTCCCTCGCCCGCGAATCTTGCGCAATGTGGCAGTCGGCGCGATCATCAGAGGGGAAGACCGCATGTACGAATATGCCATTGCCTGGGAGTGGATGACCTTCGCCGTCCGCTGGCTGCATGTCATCACCGCCATCGCCTGGATCGGCTCGTCCTTCTATTTCATCGCGCTCGATCTCGGCCTGGTGAAACGGCCGCATCTGCCGGCCGGCGCCTATGGCGAGGAATGGCAGGTGCATGGCGGCGGCTTCTACCACATCCAGAAATATCTCGTGGCCCCGGCCTCGATGCCCGAGCATCTGACGTGGTTCAAATGGGAAAGCTACATGACCTGGCTTTCCGGTTTCGCACTGCTCTGTCTCGTCTATTACGGCGGCGCCGATCTCTTCCTCGTCGATCGCAACGTGCTGGATGTCTCAACGCCGGTGGCGATCCTCATCTCGCTCGCCTCCCTGGCGCTCGGCTGGATCCTCTACGACCTGCTCTGCAAGTCACCGCTCGGCAAAAACACATGGGGACTGATGATCGTCCTCTATTTCATCCTCGTCGCCATGGCCTGGGGCTATACGCAGGTCTTCACCGGCCGCGCCGCCTTCCTGCATCTCGGCGCGTTCACCGCCACGATCATGTCGGCGAACGTCTTCTTCATCATCATGCCGAACCAGCGTGTGGTGGTGGCCGATCTCATTGCCGGCCGCACGCCTGATCCGAAATACGGCGTCATCGCCAAGCAGCGCTCCACCCACAACAACTACCTGACGCTGCCCGTCATCTTCTTCATGCTGTCGAACCACTATCCGCTCGCCTTCGCGACGGCCTTCAACTGGATCATCGCCGCCCTCGTTTTCCTGATGGGCGTGACCATCCGCCACTGGTTCAACACCACCCACGCCCGCAAGGGTAAACCGACCTGGACCTGGCTCGTCACGGCGCTCATCTTCCTCGTCATCATGTGGCTGTCCACCGTGCCGAAGGTCCTGACCGGCGAGCGTGCCGATGCCGCCCTGCCCCCGGCCGCCCAGCGCTTCGCCGCCAACGGCCACTTCCCCGCGGTGCGCGATCTCGTCTCGACGCGCTGTTCCATGTGCCATGCGGCAGAGCCGGTGTGGGAAGGCCTGCGCGCTGCACCCAAAGACGTTGTGTTCGAAAGCGACAAGCAGATTGCCCTTCATGCCCGCGAGATCTATCTGCAAGCAGGGCGCAGCCACGCCATGCCGCCGGGCAACCTCACCGGCATGACGCCTCAGGAGCGCGCCCTCATCACCGCGTGGTTCGAAACATCGACAGAAGGAAGCTGACCGCCATGACACAAACCCTCGTTCGCGGACGTCTGCTCTCCTTTGTGCGCCGCCCGCAGGCCATCGATGACACGGCAAGCTATCGCTACGAGGAGGACGGCGGTTTGCTGGTGGAGGACGGCAGGATCGTCGCGGCGGGCCCCTATACCACCGTGCGCGCCGAGGCCGCCGCGGATGCTGAGGAGATCGATCATCGTCCGCATCTCATCCTGCCCGGCCTCATCGACACGCATCTGCATTTCCCGCAGATGCAGGTAATCGGCTCCTATGCCGCAAACCTGCTCGAATGGCTGAACACCTACACCTTCCCCGAGGAATGCCGCTTCGTCGAAAGCGAACACGCCGCGCGCATCGCAAGGCACTTCTACGACGAGATGATCCGCCACGGCACGACGACGGCCGTCGCCTACTGCTCCGTGCACAAGGCCTCGGCCGACGCCTATTTCGCCGAGGCCCTGAAGCGTGGCATGCGCATGGTCGGCGGCAAGGTCATGATGGACCGCAACGCCCCGCAGGGCCTGCTCGACACCCCGCAGATCGGCTACGACGAGACACGCGCCGTCATTGCCGAATGGCACGGCAAGGGCCGCAACCACGTCGCCATCACGCCGCGCTTCGCCATCACCTCAACGCCGGCACAGATGGAAATGACGGCCGCACTCGCCCGAGAGTTCCCGGACCTGCACATCCAGACGCATCTGTCCGAAAACCACGATGAAATTCGTTTCACGGGCGAGCTCTACCCCGACGCCATCGACTACACGGATATCTACGCGAAGTACGGCCTGCTCGGCCCCAAAAGCCTGTTCGGCCACTGCATCCACCTTTCCGAGCGAGAGGCGGATGCGATGAGCGAGGCGGGCGCGGTCGCCGTGCATTGCCCCACATCGAACCTGTTCCTCGGCTCCGGCCTCTTCCCCTTGAAGGCGCTGTCACGTCGGGAAAAGCCGGTGCGCATCGGCGTCGCCACCGATATCGGCGGCGGCACGAGCTATTCCATGCTCAAGACGATGGACGAGGCCTACAAGATCCAGCAGTTGCTGGGCGAACGGCTGAACCCGTTCGAGAGCTTCTATCACATGACGCTTGGCAATGCCGAAGCGCTTTCGCTGTCCGACCATATCGGCACGCTGGAAGCAGGCACGGATGCCGATTTCGTCGTGCTGGACGCCGCCGCCACCCCGGCCATGGCGCTCAAGATGGAAGTCACACGCTCCCTCACCGACGAGCTTTTCCTGCTCCAGACGATGGGCGACGACCGCGCCGTGCGCGAAACCTACGTGGCGGGCAAGGCGATGAAGGCTGCGTTATAAGCATTTCAACCGACGCGAAGTCGCTTCGGCGTAGAGCATTTCCGAACCCGAAATGCTCTAGCTTCCGCGATAGGTCGAGTAGCCGTAGGGCGAAAGCAGCAGCGGCACGTGGTAATGGCTCGACGGGTCGGCGATGCCGAAGCGCAACGGGATCCGGTCGAGGAAGGCCGGCTCCGGCAGATCGGCGCCGGTGCCGCGCAGATAATCCCCGGCGTGGAACACCAGTTCATAGACCCCCGCCATGAAACCCACGCCCTCGACGAGCGCGCCATCCACGCGCCCGTCCCCGTTGGTCGTGACGGTGGTAATATGCTGGCGCTCCTCGTTTTCGATCCAGTAGAGATCGATGCGCAGACCGGCGGCGGGTTTGCCGAGCGCGGTATCGAGCACATGGGTGGTGAGGCGTCCGGGCTTGCTCATGGCGTCCTCTCAAGGCTTCTCGATGATGAAAGGCGTGTCGAAGAAATGCTCTTCCAGATTGACGCCACCGCCGAGGCGGTCGACGACGAGAAAATCGCTGACGGCGCCGACCGCGATCAGCGGATGGTGCCACACGTTGCGTCGGTAGTTGATGCCCTGGCGTCCGCCTGCGCGAAACACCTGCGGCCTGCCGGGCCTGCCGCTCTCATCCTCTGCCACCACGACCAGCCAGGGCCTGTCGTCCAGCGGCGAGAAACTCTGGCTGCCGAACGGATGGCGCTCCATCATGTCGATCGCATAGGGGAAGGCGCGCGGACTGCCACGGAAGAGGTTGATGATGACCTTCGCATCCTCGCCCGTCGCCTCGGCCTCGGCCAGCGCATGGTAGCGTTCGGTCGTGCCGCCGTTGATGTGGCGCATGGTGGCGGGGTCCGCCTCGATCACCGTGCCGAACGGCGCGAAGGCTTCGCGGGTCAGCGGCCGGATCGTCAGTGTCTCAGCCATAGGACAGCCCTCCCGGGGAGAGGAAGGGCGGTCGTGGGTCATCGGGCATCGTCAGTCTCCGGGGAGCAGAGCAGTCAATCTCAGGAGCGCGATGCGCTCCACCTGGGTTTTCGCGGTCTCGAATTCCGCCTGCGCGGAATTGTCGATCCGCGTCTGGAAGGCAGTGAGGATATCGTTCTTGGTCAGACCCTTCACCGCGATGATGAAGGGAAAGCCGAATTTTTCGGTGTAGGCGGTGTTGAGTGCTGTAAAGCGCGCATGCTCTTCAGCGCTCAGCCGGTCGAGCCCGGCGCCGGCCTGCTCCCTGCGGCTGTCCTCCGTCAGTCCGCCGGCAATCGCCAGCTTGTCGGCAAGGTCGGGATGTGCCCGGAGCACACCCAACTGCTCATCCGCGCTCGCCTTGCGGAAAACTTCGGTCAGCGCCGCATGCACGCCGGCCGCCGTCATCGGCTCCGGCACGGTGCCGGCCTCAAGCGCCCGCTCGGCGATGAACGGCGAATGCTCGAAGACACCGCCGAAACGGGCAAGGAAATCCACGCGGTCGATCATGCGCCCGGGCCCTTTGACGGATGATGGTTCTCGATCCAGTGGCGGGCGATATCGATACGGCGCGGGATCCACACCTTCTCGTGGCCGAGCACGTAATCGACGAAACGGGCGAGCGCGGCGACACGGCCGGGGCGCCCGACGAGGCGGCAGTGCAGGCCGATATTCAGCATCTTCGGGCTGCCTTCGGCGCCTTCCTGATAGAGCACGTCGAAGGCGTCCTTCAGGTAGGTGAAGAACTGGTCGCCGGTGTTGAAACCCTGCGGGGTCGCAAAACGCATGTCGTTGGTTTCGAGTGTGTACGGGATGATCAGGAAGGGCTCGCCGTCGAGACCCGGCACCCAGTAGGGCAGATCGTCGGCGTAGGAATCGGAGGAATAGACGAAACCGCCCTCCTCCATGATGAGCCGCAGCGTGTTGGCCGAGGGTTTGCCCTGATACATGCCGAGCGGATGCGAGCCGGTCAGTTCCTTGTGCAGGCGCACGGCCTCGCGGATATGCTGGCGTTCCGTCTCCTCGGAGAAATCCTTGTATTCCAGCCAGCGGTAGCCGTGGCTGGCGATTTCCCAGCCCGCCTCCTTCATGGCAGCGACCGCTTCGGGATTGCGCGCCATGGCGAGCGTCACGCCATAGACCGTGGTCGTCACATTGCGGCTGGTGAAGAGCCGGTGCAGGCGCCAGAAGCCGGCGCGCGATCCGTATTCGTAGATCGATTCCATGTTGAGGTTGCGCTGGCCGGGCCAGGCCGCCGCGCCGACGATTTCCGACAGCAGGCATTCGGATGCGGGATCTCCGTCCAGAATGCAGCTCTCGCCGCCTTCCTCGTAGTTGATCACGAACTGCACGGCGATATTCGCATCGCCAGGCCAGCGCACTACGGGCGGGTTACGGCCGTAGCCGATGAGGTCGCGTGCGTAAGTCTTGTCCGTCATTCCATCTCCTCGCGCCCTCCGTCGCGGAGAGCTTCACCCTAGCACCGGAGCGCCCGAAGTCGAACGAAATCTGGCACTTGAGAGGAACCATTAGCGCCCGGGACCGTTTTCTGTCCATGTCAACCAAGGAGAAACACTATGGCCATGCAGGATGCAAACATTCGCGAAACCCAGGATCTCATTGCCAGTGACAAGGTCGAAGGCACGAGCGTTTACGGTGCCGATGGCAAGCATATTGGCTCGGTCGAGCGCCTTATCCTCGACAAGAGAAGGGGTCATGTTTCCTACGCTGTGCTCAGCTTCGGCGGCTTCCTCGGCATCGGCAGCGATCACTATCCGCTGCCCTGGGGCAAGCTGAACTATGACGAAGGCCTCGGCGGCTATCGCGTCGATCTTACCAAGGAACAGGTCGAAAAAGCGCCGCACTATGAGAGCGATGCGGAATATGAGTGGAACCGCCAGAACGGCAAGGTGATCCACGACTATTACGGCGTCCCGCCTTACTGGATGTAAGGGACGCTAGAGACGTCGGGCTTCCTCGAAGTGGGCTGCGACGGCAAAAGAGGGCGGTACGTCGAGCGTGCCGCCCTCGATCTCGTTTAGCACCTGTCGAGCGAGGCGATGCGCGATGCCGAAACTCACCTTGAACCCGCCGGCCATCAGGCTGATACGGGCGTGATCGGGGTGACGCCCGACCATCGGTTCGCGGCCGATAGCCCTCGGCCGCAGCCCGGCCCAGCGCTCCACGACGGGCGCGTCGGCAAGGACCGGCGCCGTCAGACGCGCCCTGTCGATCAGCGCATCGAGCAGGCCGTCGGTTCCGTACGGTTCGGCGAAATCGTTCTCGCTGGTGCTGCCCACGGCAACGAGACCGTCCTCATGTGGCACCACATAGAGACCATCGGCGAAAATCACCGGCAACGCCGGGTCGACCGACGCTCGCAACAACGCCGCCTGCCCCTTGACCGCACTACCAAACGGACGAGCGACCGGTTGGGAAAAAGAGGCGAGCAGGTCAAACGCCTCGACACCGGCGGCCAGCACACAATAACCAAAGGAGAGATCCGTCCCGTCATCGAGCCGCGCGATTGCGGCATCAGGATCGAGACTGACGACCCCGACACCTTCACGGATCGTGACGTTTGCCCGTTGCCCAAGCGCAGCCTTCAACGCCGAAACCAGCGCTCTGGGCGCCAGCCGGGCGGCAAGGTGGTCGTAAACGACGCCATGCGCCATGACCGCAGGTGCCGGCCAGCCGGGAACGGGCGCCGTATCCAGCACCTCGAAAGCGAAGGAGCGGTCCGGCGTCTGCCATACAGAGAGCGCCTCGTTTGCGGTGCGCAGGGCAAGGTCGCGGTTGTGCGGCTTGGGCAGTGGAATGAGGCGGCCGGAGCGGCGGTAGCCGGCCGAAAGGCCCGTTTCGGCCTCCAGCGCGGCGATCTCGGCCTCCAGCGAGACCAGCGCCTCGAACTGAAAACCTTTCTTGGCGTTCCAGCGATCCGGCAGATGCGCCATCAGCGCGCCGAGCACGCCGCCGCTGGCGCCAGAGCCGATCCGCCGCTTCTCAACAAGCGTGACCGAGCGGCCGCTGCGCGCGGCATGGAGCGCCGTCCACAGGCCCATGACCCCGCCGCCGACGACAAGGAGGTCCACGCCCGGTTGACCGGCGGCCTTCCCGCGATTATCGGCATGCGCCATGGCTGATCACGATCCTGAAAACACGACTGATAAGACGGCCCTCGACTGGCACGAGGGCGATATGCCCTATTCCCGCGCCTTTGACGACCACTTTTATTGCCGCAGCGACGGCCGGCTGGAATGCGGCCACGTCTTCCTTGCGGGCAACGATCTGCCGCACCGCTGGCAGCGCGGCGGCGCGTTCCGCATCGGCGAACTCGGCTTCGGCACCGGTCTCAATCTCTGCGAAACCTGGCGGCAATGGCGTGAAAGCGCGCCTGAGGGCGCAAGCCTTCACTTCACTTCCTTCGAGCTTTTTCCGATGGCACGCGCCGATATCGACCGCGCGCTGTCGAATTGGCCGGAAATCGACCGTGAACGCGCCCTGCTCACCGCAAACTGGCCCGATGCGCCGGCAGGACGCGTCGAGATCGCGCTTGAGCCCTCCGTTCGTCTCACCGTCGTCTGCGGCGCGGCACTCGATAGCTTGCAGGCAGGCGAAAAGCCCTTCGACGCATGGTATCTCGATGGCTTCGCGCCGTCCCGTAACCCGGACATGTGGTCGCCGGAACTCATGCAGGCGGTTTTCAGGCTCACCGCACCGGGCGGACGTTTCGCCACCTATGCTGCGGCCGGGTTCGTGCGGCGCAACCTCGCCGCAGCCGGCTTCACAGTCGAGCGGCGGCCGGGTTTTGCGGGCAAGCGAGAAATGCTGTGCGGCGAAAAACCCGTTTCCTGACGCTCAGTGCGGCCTGCCCTTTGCGGCGGCGGCCTTGCTGCGCTTCAGCCAGCGGTCGAGCTGTTCTTCCAGTTTCTCGGTGCTGATCGGCTTGGCGAGATAGTCATCCATGCCGGCGGCAAGGCATTCCTCGCGGTCGCCGTGCAGCACATGCGCCGTGACAGCGACGATCGGAACGCGGTTGCCGGTGCCGTGCTCCAGCTCGCGGATCGCGCGGCTTGCCTCCAGCCCGTTCATCAAGGGCATGGAGATGTCCATGAGGATGACGCCGGGCGGGCTTTCCCGGAAGATCGCGACCGCCTCCTCGCCATTGCCCACGATGCGGAAGCACAGCCCCGCGGCGGTCAGCATCTGCGTGAAGAGGATCTGGTTGACCTCGTTGTCTTCGGCCACCAGCACGTCAAGCGTCTCGCCCTCGGCCTGAACGGCCGGCGTCATCGGCGCGGAGGTCGGCCGCAAGGGCAATATGTTGTTTTCGACCGCCGCTGCCGCGCCGCGGCGGTTTTGGACGCTGCGTGCCGCCCGCAGCACTTCCGATACCGTTTCGTGCAACTGGTCTGCACGCACCGGCTTCATGAGATGCGCCTGCACATCCTGCGCGGCGAGCATATCATCTTCGGTCGAAAGGTTCATCGAGGTCAGCACGATCAGCGAAATGGCCGCCGTGCCGGGATGGCTGCGAAGGGCCGCAACGAAAGCGGGCGAATGCTCGGGCCGGTAATCCAGAATGACCGCATCGACCCGCACGCCGGCATCCTCGGCCGCCGCCAGAACCGCAAGCGCCTCGTCTTCCGAGGCGACCGCCGTGGCATCGAAACCCCAGTCGAGCAGCATGTCGTGAGACGCCTTGCGCGACAGCGCATGCGCGTCGACGACGACGATGCGCGCGGTTTTCACCCGGGCAGGCACAATACGGTCCGGCACCGGCGCAGCAGCAAGCGCCATCGGCAGGCGCACCGTGAAGACCGAGCCGGTGCCGATCTCGCTCTTTGCCTCCAGCGTGCCACCGAAAAGGCGTGTCAGCCCGTCCGTGATGGCAAGGCCGAGGCCCGTTCCCTCATGACGGCGGGTCGACGAACTGTCGACCTGCGAGAACTTCTCGAAGATCGATTCCATCTTCTCGGTGGGAATGCCGGCGCCGGTATCCTCGACGCGTATGACGATCTCCACGCCGGCTTCGGTCTGATGGGAGGCCAGATCGATGAGGACATGGCCCCGGTCGGTGAACTTTACCGCATTGCCGACCAGGTTCGTGATGATCTGACGAAAGCGCCCGGCGTCGCCGCTGACGACCGCCGGCATGTTGGCCGCGCCACGCACGACGAGTTCGATGTCCTTTTCAGCCGCCCGCGCCGACAGCAGCGTCGCGACATCCTCAACGGCCTCGACCGGGTTGAACACCACGTCGCGCAGCGTCATCTGCCCCGCATCGATCTTCGAAAAATCGAGGATGTCATTGATGATCGTCAGCAGCGCATTGCCCGACTTCACCATGATGTCGATGAAGGTCTTCTGGCGCGTGTCGAGCTGCGACTTGGCGAGAAGTTCGGCCATGCCGAGCACGCCATTCATGGGCGTGCGGATTTCATGGCTCATATTGGCCAGAAATTCCGACTTCGCCCGGTCTGCCATCTCGGCGTGGGTGACGAGCCGGCGCAACTCGTCCTCGCGGCTCTTGATATCCGTGATGTCGGAGAAAACGACAACCGAACGGCCGCGTCCCGTCGGCGTGACATCGAGGCGCAACCAGCGTTGATAGCCGCTGAAAACGGTGAGCGTCGCCGGCTTTCCGGTGAAGAGTATGCGGCCAAAATCGCGCGTTTCGACCCGCTCGTCTCCCACGAACCCGGCGATTTCGCGGTCGGCGCAGCTTTGCACCAGGTCCGCAAGCCGCGCGCCGGGCTGCAGCAGATGCGCCGGCATCGCGATCATCGACGCCAGCGCCTCGTTGGACAGGACGACGGTTCCATCCTCGACGATGAGCAGGCCCTGGCTCATCGAGGAAACCGCATCCTTCATGAGGCTGCCCACGTCTTCCAGAGCGCTGCGGGTTTCCAGAACCTCGCGCTCGCGTTCACGCCTGTCCGTAATGTCGATGAAGGTAAGAAGGCAGCGGTCGCCCGAAATCGTGCAGCCGGCCTCGATCAGCGTGCGGCCGTTCGCATAGGCGACCTCACGCGCCGATCGTGTACCGGAACGTATGGAACACAGCGCCTGCTCGTGACTTTCGAGGCTCGACCCGCAGCCGCCCTCGCTTTCCCCACCCTGGTCGCGCAGGAACCGCATCAACTCGCCGAGCGGGCGCCCCCTCATGGGCGGCAGCACCCCATCCCACAGGGACTGAAAGGCGCCATTGACAAGCTCGATGACACCGATCCCGTCCACGACCACGATGCCGACAGGCAGCGATTCCACGACGCTTTCGAGATCCGAGCGGGCGGCTTCGGCCTGTCGCTGCGCCTCGATCAGCTGCGCCTCGCGCTTCATCAGCACGGTCGTGTCGGTGATCGAGCCGATCAGGTAGCGCTTGTCATCCAGCGTCGTGACGCGGTAGAGCCGCGAAATCGTCGGAAGGGCAGAGCCATCGGCGCGCACATACTCGACCTCGCTCTCGACAAGTTCGCCTGTGTCGAGCACGAACTGGTTCTGCTCGTGGAACGCCTCGCCCTGCTCGGGATACATTTCCCGCGTGGTCAGCCCAAGCAGTTCCTCCGGCTGTCGGCCGATCAACTCGACGAAGGCGCGGTTCGCAAAGATCATCCGCTGCGCTTCGTCGCGCATGAAGCTGGCGACGGGAAGCTCGTCGAGCAATGCGCGGTAAAGGCCGATTTCCTGCAATTGCTGGGTCAGGCGATGTTCGCTGTCGCGTACGGCGGTCGCGTCGATCCGTAGAATCACAAGCGCGCCATCCGGCCGGCGCTGCGTGACGATGCGCATCCACCCCTCGCCGACCCGAACGATGGTCTCGAAGAGCGGCAGGTCATAGCTTGCCAGGCGCGCTGCGATCCAGGCTGCACGCTCGGCCTGTGGCTGGTCCCCGACCTCAAGATCGTGCAGGGCGGCGGCAAGAGCGGCAAGAGCGACGGGACCATCCGCCGCATCGCCGAGAAGCCCTTTGTAGAATTCCCGCATCACGCCGTTTGCATAAGCCAGACGATTATCCGCCCCGAAAACGGCGACGCCGGCGCCCAGCGTCTCGAGTGCCTCAACAATGCCGTCGCGGCTGTTCGGGCTTGCGGGCGGCGTACCGTTGGCGTTGGCCGCAGCTGGTGCGGCGGTCGCTGCCAACGGCGTGAACAGGCCGACGAGGATGGAGAGCGCAGGCGACAACCGCTCACGCCTGAGCGCGATGTCGAAACTGCCACTGCCGAAGGGATGGATGAAACGGGCCTGTTCGGGATTGCCGAAAACCAGACAGCGGCGCTCCGGGTCGCCCCGGTCGCCGAGCGCGGCGGACTCGCCAATCTCGTCGCTGCGCTGGCCGATCATCGCCGCAGCATTCAGGCCGAAGAGACCCGCATAGGCCTCGTTTACCGCGAGATAGCGCAGCTCGCTGCTCTTGACGTAGGCCGGATAAGGATGGGCGCGGACCCGCGCACAGGCCGCTTCCAGCAATTCGTCTTGAGTTTCGGCCATGCCAGTACTCCCCGAAGCGGCACGGAAGGAAGGTTTCACACAGCTCGGGGAGTATCACCAATCCTTGAACGGATGGTTAACACTTCGTTGCCACGACTTGAGTGGCCTGCTTATCCATCACGGCATTTGCCTGTCGCAAATGGCTGGGCATTTTGCCGGCCAATATGCGACAAGGGCGCAATGGCAGAACAGACCGGGGTCGCGCCGCATGGGTGACGTCATCAAGCTCGAAAACCATCTCGAAAATCCGGCGTCCGACGCCCCGCTGGAGCGCCGTCGTCGCACCGGCGGACGCAGCGCTGAACGGGTCCGCCGACCGCCGGCCACCGCGAAATATCTCAACCTCATCAACACGAAGGCCCCGTCGGCCGTGCTTTCGGCGGACGCGCTCGAAGCGGTGCATCAGGCCTCGCTCACTATTCTTGAAGACATCGGCATGGATATCATCCTGCCGGAAGCGCGCGAGCGTATGAAGGCGGCCGGCGCCGATGTCACGCCCGGCACCGACCGCGTGCGCTTCGACCGCGGGCTCATCATGGACATGATGGCCTCCGTTCCGTCAGGCTTCACGATGCATGCGCGCAATCCCGTGCGCAATGTCGAGATCGGCGGGGACAATCTCGTCTTCGCGCAGGTCGCATCCGCACCCTTCGTGGCGGATCGCGAGGGCGGCCGCCGCGCCGGTAACCAGGACGACTTCCGCAAGCTGGTGAAGCTCGCCCAGTCCTACGACATCATCCACACGACGGGCGGCTATCCCGTCGAGCCGGTGGACATCCACGCGTCGGTGCGCCACCTCGATTGCCTGTCCGATCTGGTGAAGCTCACCGACAAGGTGTTCCACGTCTATTCCCTCGGCAGGCAGCGCAATCTCGACGGCATCGAGATCGCCCGCATCGGCCGAGGTATTTCGATGGAGCAGATGGAACGCGAGCCTTCGCTGTTCACCATCATCAACACCTCCTCGCCGCTACGCCTCGACGGGCCGATGCTGCAGGGCATCATCGAGATGTCGTCGCGCAATCAGGTCGTGGTGGTCACGCCCTTCACCCTTGCGGGCGCCATGGCGCCGGTCACGGTTGCGGGTGCGGTGGTGCAGCAGAATGCCGAAGCGCTCGCCGGCATCGCCTTCACGCAGATGGTGCGGCGCGGCGCGCCGGTCATATATGGCGGCTTCACCTCGAATGTCGACATGAAGACCGGCGCACCGGCCTTCGGCACGCCGGAATATATGAAGGCGGTCATTGCCGGCGGCCAGCTTGCCCGCAAATACAACATTCCCTATCGCACCTCCAACACAAACGCCTCCAACACGCTGGATGCGCAGTCGGCTTATGAATCGGCCTTCTCGCTGTGGGCGCTGACCCAAGGCGGCGGCAACTTCATCATGCATGCGGCCGGCTGGACAGAGGGTGGCCTGACGGCGTCCTTCGAGAAGTTCATCCTCGACGTGGACATGCTGCAGATGGTGGCGGAATACCTGACGCCGCTCGATGTGAGCGCGGATGCGCTGGGCGTGGACGCCGTGCGCGATGTCGGCCCGGGCGGCCATTTCTTCGGCACGCCGCATACGCTGGCGCGCTACGAAAACGCCTTCTACTCGCCGATCCTGTCGGACTGGCGTAATTTCGAGACCTGGACGGAAGCCGGCCGGCCGACCACCTACGATCATGCCAACCGGGTCTTCAAGGAAAAGCTCAACAGCTATGAGCGGCCGCCCATCGACCCCGCGATCGAGGACGAGCTGGATGCGTTCGTCGCCAGGCGTAAGGAAGAGGGCGGCGTTCCCACGGATTTCTAAACGAGATCAGGCGTCAAACATGATCGAGCGGACGGATGAAATGAGCTTTTCCGTCGGCAGGTTCGAAAAGTTTTTGTCGATCTCGGCCATGGTCAGCGTGCGGGATTTGTCGGAGAGCTTATTGCGCAGATCGCCGAGCGTCTGCGGAGCGGCGCAGACGACAAGCCGGTCGAAGGCGCCTTCGGCAGCGTAATCATCAATCCGCCCGGCAACTTCAGCGGTGAACTTCTGCTGTTCATCGCGCACCGGATCGCTGGAATACTCCATGGCGGAGCGGCCGGGGCCGACCGAGGAATGGCTGCGGCCAGGCTTGTCGGCCATGATGTCCTGCACTCGCTTCGGTTCCCAGCGGAAGACCTCCTGCTCAGGGCTCTGCGATTCGTCCTTCAGCAGGTTCACGCCTTTCAGAAGGCGGGCCTGATTGCCGTCGGCGGCGAGAATCCAAGTCGTAGCGGTCATATTTCACTCCCGTAGCAAGGTTCATCGGTGCAGATCATCTGCGTCGAGAAGCATCCCACATGATTGTGGCCGGATGCGTATCATCCAACGCAAGGCGCCCTTTCAGGTTCCGGGTGGCCGCACTCACGAAGCTGTTGGAAAGCCGTGAGGGGGCCTATCACCATGGCTGAGACGCCCGGTAAAGTCGCCACCGACAGGAGAAGACCGATGGCCGAACCGCTGAAAAATCTGCTGCATCCCGGGCTCGTGAAGGAGATGGCCGCGCATATCTCCCGCGCAGCACCCGATTTCGACGGCAGCCGGTTCAACGATCTGGCGACGGCGGGCATGGATGCGCTCGAGCTGATGCAGCGGGCCGATCAGATCAAGCACGCGTTGGCGCAGACCCTTCCCGCCGATTATCCCGCTGCCGCCGCCATCCTACGCCGCGCCCTGCCAGCGGAGGATAAGCCCGGCCTCTCCGGATGGGCACTGCTGCCGGTCAACCAGTTCGTTTCCGAATACGGCCTCGGGCATTTCGATCTGTCGCTTGCGCTTTTGAAAGCGCTGACGCCGCATTTCACCGCCGAGTTCGGCATTCGCCGGTTCATCCATGCCGATCAGGATCGGGCGCTTGCCGAAATCTCCGGCTGGGTGAGCGATGACAATCACCATGTTCGCCGGCTCGCCAGCGAGGGCACCCGTCCCCGCCTGCCCTGGGCCATGCGCCTGCCCGGCCTCGTCAGGAACCCCGATCCGATCCTGCCGATCCTGATTGCCCTTCTCGACGACCCCGAGGACTATGTGCGCCGCTCGGTCGCCAACAGCCTGAACGACATCGCCAAGGACCACCCTGCCCTCGCCGCCGACTTCGTGGAGCGCCATATCCAGGGCGCCTCCCCGCAGCGCCGGCAATTGCTGCGTCACGCCTCGCGCACCCTGCTCAAGAAGGGACATGAAAAGGCGCTCGCCAATTTCGGCTTCGCGGCCGCCAAGGGCGTCACGGCAGCGCTGACGGTCGCCACGCCCGTCGTCGTCTTCGGCGACAAGCTGGGCTTCTCGATCGATGTCACGAATGGCGACAAGGCCCCGCAACGGCTGATGGTCGACTACGCCATCCATCATGTGAAGGCGAACGGCACGCTTTCGCCGAAGGTCTTCAAATGGAAGCAACTCGACCTGCCCGCCGGTGCGCGCCAGACCATCACCAAGGACCACGCCATCCGCGCGATCACGACCAGGGTTTATTACCCCGGAACGCACCGCATCGAGGTGCTGATCAACGGCGCGATATCGGCTGCGGCCGACTTCGATCTGCGCATGGAGTGACGGTTGCGCTTTCGCAGCTGCGAAAACAGGACTTGACTTTTTGCCGTAAAACAACGACATGAGCCCCAGCGTCGCCCTTCGGCCGCCGCGTGAGCGAGCCTGCGATTTCCCACTTTCGGGATGCTAAGAAGGACAAGCGCAAGAGAACGATCCGTCTCCCATTTTTCGGATGCCTGCGCAGACGACTGCCAACCAACCCACAAGTTCCCAATTCACGCGGGGTTCTTGACGCCGAACGAAACCGGAAACGCATGGTGCGTTCCGGCGATTTGCGTTTGGCGCCCCGAAAGGTATTTGACTTGACCACTTTTCACGACCTCGGCCTCTCGAAGACCATCGTCGATACCCTTACCGCCCTCGGTTTCGAAAAAGCCACGCCGATCCAGGCGAAGGCCATTCCGCTCGTCCTCGAAGGCTCCGACCTGATCGGTCTCGCCCAGACCGGCACCGGCAAGACGGCCGCTTTCGGCCTGCCGATGATCGAGAAGCTGCTGGCCGACGCCCGCCGTCCCGACCCGCGCAACATCCGCGCCCTCATTCTCGCCCCGACCCGCGAACTGGTGAACCAGATCGCTGAAAACCTGCGCGACTTCGTGAAGAAGACCCCGCTGCGTGTCGTCACCGTCGTGGGCGGTGCCTCCATCAACAAGCAGTCGGAAATGCTTTCCCGCGGCACCGACATCCTCGTTGCCACGCCCGGCCGTCTGCTCGACCTCGTCGCCCGCAAATCGGTGACGCTGACGCAGG
The DNA here is from genome assembly GCF_022601905.1 of Shinella sedimenti. Classification (NCBI taxonomy): domain Bacteria; kingdom Pseudomonadati; phylum Pseudomonadota; class Alphaproteobacteria; order Hyphomicrobiales; family Rhizobiaceae; genus Shinella; species Shinella sedimenti. The sequence goes on along the minus strand of NZ_JAKVIN010000012.1, from coordinate 50,731 downwards.
CCCGCTACCTCGTGCTCGACGAGGCCGACCAGATGCTGGACCTCGGCTTCATCCACGACCTGCGCAAGATTTCCAAGATGGTGCCGAAGAACCGCCAGACGCTGCTGTTCTCGGCCACCATGCCGAAGCTGATTGGCGAACTGGCCGGCGAATATCTCGTCAACCCGAAGAAGGTCGAAGTGACCCCCCCGGGCAAGGCGGCCGACAAGGTGGAACAGTATGTCCACCACGTTCCGGGAAAGGACCAGAAGGCGCAGATCCTGCGCAAGACGCTCACCGACAATCCGGATGGCCTGTCGCTCGTCTTCTCGCGCACCAAGCATGGCGCCGAGAAGCTGATGAAGCATCTCGACCATATCGGCTTCAAGGCCGCCTCCATCCACGGCAACAAGAGCCAGGGCCAGCGCGAGCGCGCCCTCAAGGCCTTCCGTGACGGCGAAATCCGCGTTCTCGTGGCAACCGACGTTGCTGCCCGCGGCATCGACATTCCCGGCGTCACGCATGTCTACAACTACGACCTGCCGGAAGTGCCGGACGCCTATGTCCACCGCATCGGCCGCACGGCCCGCAACGGCCGCGACGGCATCGCGATCGCCTTCTGCACACCCGACGAAGCGCACCTGCTGCGCGACATCGAAAAGCTGATGGGCATCCAGATCGCCGTTGCCAGCGGCGAAGCCCCGGCTGTCATCACCGCCGGTCCCGGCGGCAAGTCGCGCAAGGGTCGCGGCAACGGCGGCGGCGGTCAGCGCTCCGGCAGCGGCCGCGCCGGCCAGCGCCCGGCCCGCAAGCCCTTCAGCGACGGTGCACAGGCAACGGAAGGTGCGGCCCCTTCGGGCGCCAAGCGCCCGCAGCACGGCCGCCCGGCCCAGAAGCAGGGCGAACGCCAGAATCGCAACCATGGCGGCGGCAATGGCCGCCCGCAGCAGGGCAAGCCCCGCCGGTCCGAAGGCCAGCGCCGCGAACAGGCCTGAGCCCACGACAGAGATGAACACGAACGGCGGGCTTTGGCCCGCCGTTTTCGTATGTGGAACACGCGCTTCATCGCTACGAAAGCGTTAAGCCGTCTTTGCCAATTTTAAATGTATATTAATGCAGTTTTAACTGCATCCGGCCATTTGCCGGGCCTTCCGTTGGCTTTCGGGCCGCCAGCATGCAGGCTTACGCTTCGTTTCCATGCGTGAGTTTTGCCCGAATGATATCCTTCATCGTCAGGCTGAGGAGCCGCGCCCATTTCACCATACGGGCCAAGGCGAACCGCGGCGTGCTGCTTTCACGGCCTGATCCGCGCCGACGCATCGCCTTGCTCATTGTCGGCTTCATCTTGCTCTATACCGGCGTCGGCGCGCGCCTCGTACAATACGGTCTCACCGATACGCTGACGGCGGGTGCCATCAACTTCAACCAGCACACCGTCGCCTCGCGCCCCGATATCCTCGACCGTCACGGGCAGCTTCTGGCGACGGATATCAACACCGTCTCGCTCTATGCCGAGCCGCGCAGGGTAATCGATGCCGACGAGGTTATAGAGAAGCTCGCCACCGTCATTCCCGACCTCGACTGGAGCGAGACGCATCGCAGGCTCAAATCGAAGTCGGCCTTTCAATGGCTGCGCCGCCAGCTTACGCCGCGCCAGCAGGCCGACATTCTCGCGCTTGGTATCCCCGGTATCGGCTTTCGCCCGGAAAAGCGGCGCTTCTATCCCGGCGGCTCGACCGCGGCCCACGTCGTAGGACACGTGAACATCGACAATCTCGGCCTCGCCGGCATGGAACGCTATATCGACCAGCAGGGTTATGCCGATCTCAGGGCGGCGGGGCTGACGAACGACACGCGCATGGAACCCGTTCGCCTGTCGATCGACCTGCGCGTCCAGCACATCGTACGCGATGTCGTCCAGAGTGCGATGACGAAATACGAGGCGGAAGCGGCCGGTGCGGTCATCGTTGATGCCGAGACCGGCGAGGTGCTCGCCATGGCCTCCGTGCCGGATTACGATCCCAACCAGCCCTCGCGCACGCTGGCCGACGGCAGCATCGATCGGGAGTATGAAAAGGGCTGGTTCAACCGGGTGAGCAACGCCACCTTCGAAATGGGCTCGACGTTCAAGGGCTTCACGCTCGCCATGGGGCTCGATACGGGACATATCACGCTGTCTTCGGTGGTCGATGCATCTCGTCCCATCCGCATGGGCGGCTTCACCATCCGCGATTTCAGGGGCAAGAACCGGCCTCTCACCATCCCCGAAGTGTTCCAGTATTCCTCCAACATCGGCACGGCCGCCGTTGCCGACCGGGTCGGCATGGACGGGCATCGTGAATTCCTGACCCGGCTCGGCCTGTTGTCGAAGATGGAAACCGAGATGCCGGGCGTTGCGACCCCCACCCAGCCGCGGATATGGAAGAAGATCAACTCCGTCACCATCTCCTTCGGCCACGGCGTCGCCACCACGCCGCTTCAGACGGCGGTTGCAGCGGCGGCGCTCATCAACGGCGGAAACCTCATCAATCCGACCTTCCTTCCCCGCTCGAAAGACGCCGCAGACGAGATCGCCCGCGCGGTGGTGAAGAACAAGACCAGCGACGACATGCGCTTCCTCTATCGCTGGAACGGCATGAACGGCTCCGGCCGCTCCGCGCAGGTCGAGGGCTTCGACGTCGGCGGCAAGACCGGCACGGCCGACAAGGTGATCAACGGGCGATACGCCAAGGACATCAACTTCAATGCCTTTATCGCCGGCTTTCCGATGGCGAAGCCACGCTATGTCGTGCTGACATTCGTCGACGCGCCGAAGACCGGCGAGAACGGCGGACGCACCGCGGCCTCGACCGCCGCACCCATAACCAAGGAGATCATTTCACGCTCGGCCGCCCTTCTCGGCGTGCAACCCACGTTCGGAACGACGGACAATCCACTGGAGCTTGTGGACTACTAGCAAGCTGTGCAGAACGGTGTTCGGTCACGCCGCAGCGGCGATGTCCTTGCGGTTGGTGAGATAGACACCGGCGACCACGATGGCGGTGCCGAGGATCATCGGGACGGTCAGTTCTTCTCCAAAAACCGCTGCGGCCTGAAGGGCTGCGAGCGGCGGCACGAGATAGATCAGCGAGGCCGCGCGCGAGACCTGGCCGCGGCGCAGAAGATAGAGCAGCAGCAGGATCGCTCCCATCGAAATGCCCAGCACGGACCAGGCGAGCAGCGCGACGAAGGGAAAGCCGAAATCGACATGCTGGGTCTCCAGCGCCAGCGCGAAGGGCACGGTGACGATCACCGCGCCGATATATTGCAGCGTGGCGATCGCCCTGATGTCGCCCGTGCGCAGATATTGCTTCTGGTAGATCGTGCCATAGGTGACGGCGACCATGCCGAGCATGTTGATGATGATGGCAAAGGCTGGAATTTCCGACGCGCCGTGGCCGAAGAACTTCGGCACGACGGCAAGCAGCACGCCGGAAAAGCCGAGGCCAAGGCCCGCCTTCTGTGTTGTGCTCAATCGCTCGCCGATGAAGAACGGGGCGACGAGCGCCGTCATCAGCGGCTGTAGCGCGGCGATGATGGAGGAGAGCGCCGCCGGCACCCCCTGCCCGATCGCCCACCACAGCGCGCCGAGGTACAAGCCGTGCAGGAAGGCGCCGGAAATGACGGCGTGGGCGACGGTGCGCCCATCACGCGGCCAGGACACGCCCGACGCCAGACACAGGCCGGCAAACAACACCGCGGCGACGAGATAGCGGATGCTGAGGAAGGTCAGCGGCTCGGAAACGATGGTCGCATATTTCGCGACGACCCAGCCGGTCGACCAGAGCAGAACGAAGATGGCGGGCGCCAGGCGGTCAAGCGACATGGGATTACCGGCAGGAGGACATTCGTACGCGAGCGATAGGGCCAGACCCGACACCGGTCAAAGGAATTTCCCTGAAGCTTAGGTTCAGCAAAAAGTGTAGCCGACCAGCCTTTCGGCATCTGCCGTTTTTTTCGGCAAACAATTTTTTAGTCGGTGCCGCCAGCTGCCCGGCGTGGCCTCGCAGGCGACGGCGAAGGGCCGAGTCATCGGGCGGAGCGAGCAATCCAACCCCGAGGCGAATTCTTCATAGCTAATTGAGCATGGTTCTTGCATTGCCCCTTGTGTTGTACTCAAATGGGAAAAAAGGGGAACACGCCTTTGGCATTTGACGAAATGATGAATGCGGTTTCAAATCCGCGCCAGCCTTACGAAAACTATCATGAATGGTACGAGGGGCAGGATCGGGCCCGCCTGATTGCCAAATCGAAGGAAGCCGAAAACCTCTTTCGAAAGACCGGCATCACCTTCGCGGTCTACGGTCACGAAGACAGCTCCGAAAAGCTCATCCCCTTCGACATCATCCCCCGCATCATTTCCGGTCGCGAATGGCGCAAGCTCGCCCAGGGCATCGAACAGCGGGTCATCGCCCTCAACGCCTTTCTCGACGACATTTACCACAAGCAGGAAATCATCAAGGCCGGCCGCATTCCCCGCGAGCTGATCGAGCGCAACGAGGCCTTCCTGCCGCAGATGATCGGCTTCAAGCCGCCGGGCGGCGTCTACACCCATATCGTCGGCACCGACATCGTGCGCACGGGCGAAGACCAGTTCTACGTGCTGGAAGACAATGCCCGCACCCCTTCCGGCGTCAGCTACATGCTGGAAAACCGGGAAACCATGATGCAGATGTTCCCGGAGCTGTTCCACATCAACAAGGTGCGGCCTGTCGAGGACTATCCGAAGCTTCTGCGCCAGAGCCTAGCCTCGCTCGCCCCTCCCGGCTGTTCGGGCAAGCCGCGCGTGGCGGTGCTGACGCCCGGCATCTTCAACTCCGCCTATTACGAACACGCCTTCCTGGCCGACATGATGGGCGTGGAACTGGTGGAAGGCTCGGACCTGCGCGTCGTCGACGGCAAGGTGAAGATGCGCACGACGCGCGGCTACGAGGCCATCGATGTGCTCTACCGCCGCGTCGACGATGATTTCCTCGATCCGCTGACCTTCCGGCCGGATTCCGCACTCGGCATCCCCGGCATCATGGACGTCTACCGCGCCGGCAACATCACCATCGCCAATGCGCCCGGCACCGGCATTTCGGACGACAAGGCGATCTATTCCTACATGCCGGAGATCGTCGAGTTCTATACCGGCCGCAAGGCCATGCTGGAGAACGTGCCGACCTGGCGCTGCTCGGAAGAGGACAGCCTGAAATACGTGCTGGAACACCTAAGCGAACTCGTCGTGAAGGAAGTGCACGGCTCCGGCGGCTACGGCATGCTGGTGGGCCCCACCGCCTCGAAGAAGGAATGCGCGGCCTTCGCCGAAAAGCTGAAGGCCCGGCCCTCCAACTATATCGCGCAGCCGACGCTGTCGCTTTCCACCGTTCCCATCATGGTCAACAAGGGCATCGCGCCGCGGCACGTCGACCTTCGACCCTATGTGCTCGTGTCCGACAAGGTGCAGATCATTCCCGGCGGGCTGACCCGCGTGGCGCTGAAAGAAGGCTCGCTGGTGGTCAACTCCAGCCAGGGCGGCGGCACGAAGGACACCTGGGTACTGGAGGACTGAGCCGATGCTGGGACGCACTGCAAACGGCCTATACTGGATGTTCCGCTATATCGAGCGGGCTGAAAACATTGCCCGCCTGATCGACGCGGGCCTGCGCATGGCGCTCACGCGCTCCGGCTCGTCGGACGAGGACTGGGACGGCGTGCTGCAAAGCGCAGGCGTGAGAGAGGATTTCGACGCCGTGCACGCCACGCTGACAAGCGCGGATGCGATCGACTTTCTGCTGCGCGACCGCGCAAACCCCTCGAGCGTGATGTCGTGCATCGATTCGGCGCGCAACAACGCCCGCATGGTGCGCACCGCGCTGACCCGGGAGACCTGGGAAGCGACCAACGAGTGCTGGATCGAGCTGAAACAGCTCCTGTCCAGACGCGCCAAGCCAGCCGACATGCCCGAGATCATCGATGTCATCAAGCGCCGGACCGGCCTTATCCGCGGCGCGTTCCACGGCACCATGCTGCGCGATGACATCTATAACTTCTCGCGCATCGGCACCTTCATCGAGCGGGCGGACAACACCGCGCGCATCCTCGACGTCAAGTACTACGTGTTGCTGCCGGCCATCGCCAAGGTCGGATCCTCGCTCGACAACAAGCAGTGGGAGTCCATCCTGCGCTCCGTCTCGGCGCACCGCTCGTACAGCTGGGTCTATGACGGCGACTATTCGCCCGCCAACATCGCGGATTTCCTGATCCTCAATGACCGGATGCCGCGCTCGCTGGCCTATAGCTACGACAAGATCGTGACCAATCTCGGCTATCTCGCCAGGCTCTACGGCGAGAGCCATGCCGCCCATGACACGGCGTCCTCGACCATGCTGCTGCTGCGCAGCCGCGCCATGGAAGACATCATGGAACAGGGCCTGCACGAATTCATCGAGGAATTCATCGTCTATAACAACCGCCTCGGGGAAGAGATCTCCGAAGGCTACCGTTTCTATCGCTAGCGGCTGACGAGGGCAGAGGATGCGACTGAAGATCAGCCACACGACGGAATATCATTATGCCGACCCCGTGCAGTACTCGCTGCAACGGCTGCGCCTGACGCCCAGGAACTATCCGGGCCAGACAGTGCGGGACTGGAAGACCACCGTGCATGGCGCCAATCTCGAGGCAGGTTATACCGACCATTTCGGCAACCACGTCGATCTCGTCAGCACGGACGCCGAGCAGGTGACGATCCGCATTGTCGCTGAAGGCGAGGTGGAGACGGAAGACCGGGCCGGCGTGTTCGGACCGCACCAGGGTTTCGTGCCGCTGTGGCTCTATCTGCGTGAGACGCCGCTCACCAAACCCGGCAAGCTTGTCCGCGAACTGGCCAAGTCTTCTGCCGGCGAAAGCGAGCTTTCGCGCATGCATGATCTGATGGCGAAGCTGCACGAGGCTGTCGCCTATCGGCAGGGCGAGACCGCAGCGGACACCACGGCCGAACAGGCTCTGGAGAAAAAGCAGGGCGTCTGCCAGGACCATGCCCATGTCCTCATTTCCGCCGCGCGCCATCTCGGCCTGCCGGCCCGCTATGTCTCGGGCTACCTGCTCATGGACGAGCCGGCGCAGACAGCGAGCCACGCCTGGGCGGAGGTTCATCTGCAGGGCCTCGGCTGGGTCGGGTTCGATGCGGCCAACAAGATCTGCCCCGACGAGCGCTATGTGCGGCTGTCGACCGGCCTCGACTACAGGGACGCGGCCCCCGTGTCCGGCATGGTAGTGGGACTTGCAGCGGAGACGATGAATGTCGCGATCCGCGTGGAAGAGACTGGTCAGAGCCAGTCGCAAAGCCAGAGTTGAGACGCGGCGGCAGAAAAGGCCGCCACGTCTGTGTCACTAGCGGGATGCCGTTTCCAGCAGACGGCAGAGCGACACGAGACTCGCGTCGTAACCGCCGCTATTCACGCTGCGGCAACGCTTGATGAGCTGCATGCGCTCGCTGCGCGACATCTGCGAGAATTGCCGCAGGACATCGCGATCACGGCCCCTTGGGCCCGTCGACGTGCCACCGCCCGGATTGCTCGGCGTGACGCCCGTGCCTCCACCGATGCCGACATCAACATTCGCATCAAGCAGGCCGCGTCCGCCGACATTCGCACCGACATTGGCACGCAGCCCGTTGGCACCGCCGACACGGGCATTCACGCCGGCATCAACCAGTCCGCGGGAGCCGCCGACATTCGCATTCACCCCGGCATTCACACCGTTGCGGCCGCCGACGGAGGCGGTCGTGCGGGAATCCGCCAGTCCGCGCGAGCCGCCGACCGTTGTGTTCGAGCGTGCGTTGATACCGTTGGAACCGCCGACGCTGGCACCGACGCCAACGCTTGCAAGGCCCTTGCTACCCCCGACATTGGCACCGACACCGGCTTTCACACCGCCGACGCTGACGCCAACGCCGACTCCAAGTCCGCCACGGCTTTTCTGCTGAGCAAGCGCGTGCACGGGCACGGCAAGAACCACCGCAGCCAGCAACGCACCCGTAATTCTGGGGATCGAAACGCCTTGTGATCTTTCAAACATGGGAACCTCCCTTTCAGCGAACGGGCCGGGATTGGACCGTATCGTAAGTTGAAAGGGCGCGATGGCTCGCCGGTTCCGTGCGGGAACGAAAATGACCGGTAAAGGGGAAAAAAATCGTTGCCAGCGGAGTGAGACATCAACCGGCTGTCTCGAAACGATACAAATCGGGCGCGGCTCCTGGAACCGCGCCCGCGAAAGCTCAGTGACTGTCTTTGCCGACCGCGCTGCCACGGCAGCCCTTGAGGAAGTCGAGGTCCGCGCCGGTATCGGCACCCTGCACGTGCTGCTGGTGCAGCCAGGCGTAGCCCGAGGCGGGCTGCTCGTGGTTCGGCTGCCATTCGGCGAGGCGACGCGCCAGCTCCTCGTCCGAGATGTCGAGATGCAGGCGACGGTTCGGCACATCAAGCTCGATCATGTCGCCATTCTTCACGACCGCCAGCGGGCCGCCGACGGCGGCTTCCGGCGAGGTGTGCAGGACGACGGTGCCATAGGCCGTGCCGGACATGCGGGCATCGGAGATGCGTACCATGTCGGTGATGCCCTTTTTCAGCACCTTGGGCGGAAGGCCCATATTGCCGACCTCGGCCATGCCGGGATACCCCCTCGGACCGCAGTTCTTCATGACCATGACGCAGGTCTCGTCGATGTCGAGATTGTCGTCGTTGATCTTGGCCTTGTAGTCGTCGATATCCTCGAAGACGACGGCGCGGCCGCGATGCGTCAGAAGATGCGGCGAGGCTGCCGACGGCTTCAGCACCGCGCCCTTCGGCGCGAGATTGCCGCGCACGACGACGATGCCGCCCGACTGCGTGAGCGCCTTCTCGGCCGGCAGGATGACGTCCTCGTTCCAGTTGACGACATCCTTGACCTCGTCCCAGACGGTCTCGCCCGAAACGGTGATGGCATCCTTGTGCAGGAGGCCCGCTTCGCCGAGGCGCTTCAGTACGACCGGAAGACCGCCGGCATAGAAGAACTCTTCCATCAGGTACTTGCCCGACGGCATGAGGTTGACGATGGTGGGCACGTCGCGGCCGCAACGGTCCCAGTCGTCCAGCGTCAGGTCGATGCCGACGCGGCCGGCCATGGCGAGCAGGTGGATGACCGCATTGGTCGAGCCGCCGATGGCCGCATTGGTGCGGATGGCGTTCTCGAAGGCCTGCTTCGTCATGATATCAGAGGGCTTCAGGTCGTCCTTGACCATCTGGACGATGCGACGACCGGTAAGCTGCGCCATGACCTTGCGGCGGCTGTCGACGCCCGGAATGGCCGCATTGCCTGACAGCGCCATGCCCAGCGCCTCGGCCATGGAAGCCATGGTGGAGGCCGTACCCATCGTGTTGCAGGTGCCCGACGAACGGCTCATCGAGGCCTCGGCCTCGAGGAATTCGGCCTGCGTCATCTCGCCGGCCTTCACCATCTCGGAGAACTTCCACAGATGCGTGCCGGAACCGACACGCTCGCCGCGGAAATAACCGTTCAGCATCGGCCCGCCGGTGACGACGATCGAAGGCAGATCGACGGAGGCGGCGGCCATCAAAAGCGACGGCGTGGTCTTGTCACAGCCGACCATGAGCACGCAGCCATCCATGGGCTGGCCGCGGATTGTCTCCTCGATGGCGAGAGCCGCGAGGTTGCGATACATCATCGCCGTAGGGCGGAACGTGTTCTCCGACGCCGAGAAGACCGGTACTTCCATCGGGAAACCGCCAGCCTCCCAGATGCCCGCCTTCACCTTCTCTGCAAGCTCGCGCAGGTGGCCGTTGCAGGGCGTCATGTCCGACCAGGTGTTGAGGATGCCGATCACCGGCCGGCCGTCGAACAGGTCATGCGGATAACCCTGGTTCTTCATCCAGCCGCGATGGTAGATCACGTCACGGCTGGTGCCGCCGTACCATTCCTGCGACCGCAGCCTGCGCGGCCATTCCGCTTTCTTCGTCATCTTTCCAGTCCTTGAAGGGACCGCCCGGAAGCCCGAACGGCCTTTGTCTCACGCCAGGGTGTAGGCGGTCTTGACGGTTGTGTAGAATTCGTTGGCGTACTTGCCCTGCTCGCGCGAGCCGAAGGACGATCCCTTGCGCCCACCGAACGGCACATGGAAATCGACACCCGCCGTCGGCAGGTTGACCATCACCATGCCGGCCTCGGCATTGCGCTTGAAATGGGTGGCGTGCTTGAGGCTGGTCGTCGCAATGCCCGAGGACAGGCCGAACGGCGTGTCGTTGGCAATCGCCAGCGCTTCCTCGTAATCCTTGACGCGGATAACGGCGGCGACGGGGCCGAAGATCTCCTCGCGCGAGATGCGCATGTCGTTTGTCGCCTCGGTAAAGAGCGCCGGCGCCAGATAGAAGCCGGGCGTGTCGCGCTTCAGAAGATCGCCACCGAAGGCGAGCTTTGCGCCTTCCTTTTGGCCGATCTCGATATAGTCGGTGTCCTGCTTGAGCTGCGTTTCGTCCACGACCGGGCCGATATGCGTGCCGGCCTTGAGCGCATCGTCCACGACGACGCTCTTCAGCCGCTCGCCCACCGCGCCGACGAACCGGTCATGAATGCCTTCCGTCACGATGACGCGCGAGGACGCCGTGCAGCGCTGGCCGGTCGAGAAGAAGGCCGAGTTGACGGCGGCTTCGACGGCGACGTCGAGGTCCGCATCGTCAAGCACAACGAAGGGGTTCTTGCCGCCCATTTCGAGCTGGTACTTGCGATTATGCTCGACGGAGGCGACGGCGACGCGCTTGCCCGTACCGGTGGAGCCGGTGAACGTGATGGCGTTGACATCAGGGCTGTCCAGCATGGTCTGGCCGACGACCGAGCCCTTGCCCATGACAAGGTTCAGGACGCCCTTCGGCAGGCCGGCCCGCACGAGGATATCGACGATGGCCCAGGAGCAGCCCGGCACCAGTTCGGCCGGCTTGAAGACGACCGTGTTGCCATAGCAGAGCGCGGGCGCGATCTTCCAGGCGGGAATGGCGATGGGGAAGTTCCAGGGCGTGATAATGCCGACGACGCCGACCGGCTCGCGGGTGATCTCAACGCCGATATTCGGCCGCACCGACGGCAGCACCTCACCGGCAAGCCGCAGACATTCACCGGCGAAGAAATCGAAGATCTGGCCGGCGCGCACCGTTTCGCCGATACCTTCCGCCAGCGTCTTGCCCTCTTCGCGCGACAGGAGGCGACCAAGCTCGTCCTTGCGGGCGAGGATCTCATCGGCAGCCTTGCGCAGGATGGCGTGGCGCTCGAGAATGCCCGAGCGCGACCAGGCAGGAAACGCTGCCTTTGCCGCAGCGATGGCCGCCTTGGTGTCTTCGACGGAGGCGCGGGCATAGGTTCCGACGACGTCGCCGGTATTCGACGGGTTGATATTCTCGACGCCGTCTGCACCGACCCATTCGCCGGCAATCAGGTTCTGATGGATCGTCATGGTATCAGCCTCCAGTCCGCAGCCTCAGAGCTGGCGGATTTCGATCTCTTCTTCCTTGGCGATGGCAAGCGGATTGCGCAGCGGTAGGCCGAACCCGTCAGCGCCGATCTCGAACACGTCACCTTCCTGCGTGCGGATGCCGTCGCCGAAGGACAGCGTCGCCGTGCCGAACATATGGACGTGGATATCGCCCGGCACGCGGAACAGGCCGTACTTGAAGTGGTGATATTCGAGATTGGCGAAGGTGTGGGACATGTTCGCCTCGCCGGAGACGAACGGCTTTTCCCACAGAACCTTGCCGTCGCGGACGATGCGCGAGAAACCTCTGATGTCATCGGGCGCGGCGCCGACGCGGATTTCCGGGCCGAAGCTCGCCTGACGCAGCTTCGAGTGCGCAAGGTAGAGATAGTTGATGCGCTCCGTCACATGATCGGAGAATTCGTTCGACACGGCAAAGCCGATGCGGAAGGGCGAGCCGTCAGCGGCGATAACGTAAATGCCGGCCATTTCCGGCTCTTCACCGCCGTCGAGCGCGAAGGACGGCGAGGTGAGCGCGGCACCCGGCGCGACGGACTGCGTGCCGTTGCCCTTGTAGAACCATTCCGGCTGGACGCCCTTCTCGCCGGGTTTCGGCTTGCCGTTATCAAGCCCCATGCGGAACATCTTCATGGAGTCCGTCAGCGTCTCCTCGGCGGCTTCCGACGTCTTCTTGTGCATGGAATCGCGCGTGGCGGCCGAACCGAGATGGGTGAGGCCCGTGCCCGTGAGATGCAGATGCGCAGCGTCCGGATGGGTGATGGGCGGCAGAAGGCGACCGGCGGCATAGGCAGCCTCGAGATCGATCTCGTCACCAAAGCCCTTGCCCTCGATGACGGCCTTCAGCGACGTACCGGCATTGGCGGCTTCCATGGCCAGCGCGTAGACGCTCTCCGCACCCTTGACCACGCGGCCCTTGCCGCCTTCTTCGCGTGCCACGACCGTGATCGAACCGTCAGCGTTGGATACCTGCGAAATCAGCATTTCCGTTTCCTTCCTCAACCCGGCATCAGCCAAGGCTTCGCACCTGCGGCGGACACACGCCGCCGCACTGGCCGCTGGCGCGGCCGGTCAAACATGCTTGCAACCTGTTTGGCCTGACCGGTTACCCGGTCAGCCCTTGTTCTTGTTGTAGACGTCGAAGAACACGGCAGCGAGCAGCACCAGGCCCTTGATGAGCTGCTGGTAGTCGATGCCGATGCCCATGATCGACATGCCGTTGTTCATGACGCCCATGATGAACGCGCCGATGACCGCGCCCGTGATCTTGCCCACGCCGCCCGAAGCCGACGCACCGCCGATGAAGCAGGCCGCGATCACGTCGAGCTCGAAGCCGACGCCAGCTTTCGGCGTCGCCGAATTCAGGCGGGCCGCGATGATCATGCCGGCAAGTGCGGCAAGCGCGCCCATGTTGACGAAGGTGTAGAACGTCAGCCGCTCGGTGTTGATACCGGAAAGCTTCGCTGCCTTCTCGTTGCCGCCCATCGCATAGACGCGACGGCCGATCGTCGTGCGCGTCGTAACGAAGGTATAGAAGGCGATCAGCACGCCCATGACGACGAGAACGTTCGGCAGGCCGCGATAGGTCGCAAGCTGGAAGCCGAGGAAGATCGCCACGGCGCCGATGATCAGCATCTGCACGGCGAAGAAAGCGAAGGGCTCGTTCTCGGTTTCATGCAGCGCGTTGAGACGACGCTCGCGCAGGCCGGCATAGATGGCGTAGGCCACGAGCAGCACGATCATGACCAGCGCGAAATAGTTCTTGATGAGGCTCGTCGAAGGATCGGTGAAGGACAGGAAGTCCGGCACGAAACCCGTCGAGAGGATCTGGAAGTCCTTCGGGAACGGTCCGACGGGGCGGCCGCCGAGCACGACATAGGTCATGCCGCGGAAAACCAGCATACCCGCAAGCGTCACGATGAAGGACGGGATCTTCTGGTAGGCCACCCAGTAGCCCTGCGCCGCGCCCATGACCGCACCGACCAGGATGCACGCCGGCACAACGACAATGGCCGGCAGGCCCCATTTCACCAGCATGATCGCCGATATGGCGCCGATGAAGGCGACGATGGAGCCGACGGACAGGTCGATATGCCCCGCCACGATGATCAGCAGCATGCCCAGCGCCATGATGACGATGAACGAGTTCTGCAGGACGAGGTTGGTGATGTTGACCGGGCGGAAGAGGACGCCGTTGGTGATGACCTGGAAGAAGATCATGATCACGACGAGCGCGACCAGCAGGCCATACTCGCGGATGTTCTTCTTGAGATAATCCCCCACCGAAGGCTGGGTCGTCTTTGTCGCTGTATCGGTGGCCATTAGTGTTTCTCCCCGGAGCGCATGATGGCGCGCATGATGGATTCCTGGCTTGCTTCCGCCTTGGAGAGCTCGGCCACGATGCGTCCTTCGTTCATGACATAGATGCGATCGCAGGTCCCGAGCAGTTCCGGCATCTCAGACGAGATCATCAGGATGCCCTTGCCCTCGGCGGCAAGCTGGTTGATGATGGTATAGATTTCGAACTTGGCGCCGACATCGATGCCGCGCGTGGGTTCATCGAGGATCAGTACCTCGGGATTGGTGAACAGCCATTTCGACAGAACCACCTTTTGCTGGTTGCCGCCCGAAAGATTGACCGCTTCCTGATAGATCGAATGCGAGCGGATGCGCAGCTTCTGGCGATAGCCGGAGGCGACCTTCGCTTCCTCATGGTTGTCGATGACCGTCGCCTTCGAGACGCCGCCGAGATTGGCGAGCGTCGTGTTGTGCATGATGTTGTCGATCAGCACGAGGCCGAGATGCTTGCGGTCCTCCGTCACATAGGCAAGGCCGGCGTCGATCGCCTTGGGGATGGTACTGACGTCGACCGGCTTGCCGCGCATGCTGACTTCACCGGTGATCTTGTGACCCCAGCTGCGGCCGAACAGGCTCATCGCCGTTTCCGTCCGCCCTGCCCCCATGAGGCCGGCAATGCCGACGACTTCGCCGGCGCGCACGGTAAAATTAACATCGTGCAGGAACTGCCGGTCGCGGTGGTGCTGGTGGAAGACGTTCCAGTTCTTCACCTCCAGCAGCGTCTCGCCGACCTTCGGCTCACGCGGCGGATAGCGATCTTCCATCTCGCGGCCGACCATGCCCTTGATGATGCGGTCCTCGGAGATATCCTCGTTATGACAGTCGAGGGTCTCGACCGTGCCGCCATCGCGCAGGATGGTGATCTGGTCGGCGACCTTCTTGATCTCGTTCAGCTTGTGCGAAATGATGATCGAGGTCATGCCCTGGGCGCGGAACTCCACGAGCAGCTTCAGGAGCGCATCGGAGTCCTTCTCGTTGAGCGAGGCCGTCGGCTCATCGAGAATGAGCAGGCGCACCTTCTTGGAGAGCGCCTTGGCGATCTCGACGAGCTGCTGCTTGCCCACGCCGATATCGGTGATCAGCGTGCCGGGCGATTCCTTGAGGCCGACCTTGTCCAGCAGTTCCTGGGTACGGCGGAACGCCTTCTTCCAGTCGATGATACCGTTCGTCGCGACCTCGTTGCCGAGGAAGATGTTTTCGGCAATCGAGAGCAGCGGCACGAGCGCCAGCTCCTGGTGAATGATGATAATGCCCAGATGCTCACTGTCGGAGATCGTGGAGAAACGACGGACTTCGCCGTCGAAATGGATTTCACCCTCGTAGGAGCCGGCCGGATAGACGCCGCTCAACACTTTCATCAGGGTGGATTTGCCGGCGCCGTTTTCGCCGACAAGGGCGTGAATCTCGCCTTCGCGGACCTTCAGATTGACGTTGTCGAGCGCTTTTACGCCCGGGAACGTCTTCGTGATGCCACGCATTTCGAGAAGGGTCTTGCTCATATACAGTTTCCAGCGGTCATCCCCACCGGGCGGCGGGGGAACCGAGCCTATTCGCTCTGCGATCCGGAGAAAAGAGGGTCCGCACGCGAAGCGCGAACCCCCGGGAACAAAAGAACGATCAGTTCTTGATCTGGTCTTCCGTGTAGTAGGCCGAGTCCGTGACGAGGATCTTCTCGGCATTGGACTTGTCCACGGCAACCGGCTTCAGCAGGTAGGACGGAACGACCTTGACGCCGTTGTCGTAGGTCTTGGTATCGTTCACTTCCGGCTCCTTGCCTTCCATGATCGCGTTGACCATGCCGACCGTGACCTTGGCGAGTTCGCGCGTGTCCTTGAAGACCGTCGAATACTGTTCGTCAGCGAGGATCGACTTGACGGACGGCAGTTCTGCGTCCTGGCCGGTGACGATGGCCATCGGCTGGTCGCCCGAGCCGTAGCCGACGCCCTTCAGGGCCGAGATGATGCCGATCGAAAGGCCGTCATAGGGCGAAAGAACGCCATCGACGCGGCCATCGGTGTAGGTCGAGGACAGCAGGTTTTCCATGCGGGCCTGAGCCACGGCACCGTCCCAACGCAGCGTGCCGACGGTTTCCATGCCGGTCTGGCCGGACTTGATGACGATGTCACCCTTGTCGATCAGCGGCTGGAGAACCGACATCGCGCCGTCATAGAAGAAGAAGGCGTTGTTGTCGTCCGGCGAACCGCCGAAGAGCTCGACGTTCCACGGCTTGGTGTCCGGGAACTTCGCCTTCAGGCCATCGACGAGGCTGGTGGCCTGGAGAACACCGACCTGGAAGTTGTCGAAGGTGGCGTAGTAGCTGACATTGCCCGAATCGCGGATGAGGCGGTCGTAAGCGATGACCTTGACGCCGGCATCGGCAGCCTTCTGGAGAATGTCGGACAGCGTCGTGCCGTCGATGGCGCCGATGACCAGAACCTTGGCACCCTTGGTGACCATGTTCTCGATCTGGGCCAGCTGGTTCGGGATGTCGTCGTCAGCAAACTGCAGGTCCGGGGTGTAGCCGGCTTCCTTGAACAGCTTTTCCATCGTCTCGCCGTCGGAAATCCAGCGGGTGGACGTCTTGGTGGGCATGGAGATGCCGACCATGCCCTTATCCTGGGCAAAGGACGGCGCCACGAACGACGCGACGCTCATGGCAGCGGCGGCGAGCAGCGAAGTGATCATTTTCATTGAAAGGTCTCTCCCTTTTGCGCACTGGCCCGAACTTCCAGCCAGGCATTGTTCTGTGCGTGATGAGCCGCATTCAGACGGCGGTCCAGGCTGGCAGATACTTCGTCCAGCCGTTCCCCTCCCCAGAGCCCAGCGCACATTCAGCAAGAAATCCACGGAATTGCCATAACTGTCAAATGCAATAAGCTTCTAAAGGGATATCAAAACTGATATATAAAAGCCGATATATATTATTTTTGAGAAAGCGGCCGCATGCGCCAGGATGATATCAAAGACGACCCGCGCTTTATCGAGGGCGGAGGCGATGCCCTTCAGACGGTCGGCCTGCTGCGCAGCGGCCTCAAGCTCAACCACCTGCGCATGATCCTCGCCATCGAGGAACACAAGCAGGTCAGCGCCGCCGCCGATGTTCTCAACATATCGCAGCCGGCCGCGTCGCGCATGCTGACGGACATGGAGACAATTCTCAAGGCGCAGCTTTGCGAACGCGCGGCGCGTGGCGTCACGCTCACCGCCGCCGGCCGCGCGCTGGCCCGTCGGGCCCGCGCCATCCTGCTCGAACTGCGCGAGGTCGATCGCGAGCTTTCGGCGCTGAAATCCGGCACCGGCGGATCGGTCTTTCTGGGATCGGTGACGGCCCCCGCCATCAGCCTCGCGGTGCCTGCCATCAAACAGGTCAGCGCCGCCTATCCCGGGATCGAGGTGAATGTGCGCGTCGAAACGAGCAACGTCCTCGCCCGCGAACTGCTTGATGCCAAACAGGATTTCATCATTGCCCGCGTGCCCGACGACCTCAATCCGCGCCTGTTCGACGTGACCGAGATCGGCATCGAGAAGGCCTGCCTCATCGTGCGCAAGGGGCATCCCCTGACGGAGAAGCCGGTCGTCCAGCTGACCGACCTGCCGCATTACGACTGGGTCTTCCAGTCCGCCGGCACACTTTTGCGACGGCGCATCGAGGAACTGTTCATCGCCGCCGGCGTGCCGCTGCCGTCCACCGTCGTCAACACCTCATCGATCCTGCTGACGACCGCCATCGTGCACGGTTCGAACGCGATTGCCCCCGTCGCGCGCGATATGGCGACCTTCATCGCCGATGTCGGCGCGCAGGCCGGCGAGATCCGCATTCTCGACACGGATTTCGAGATTGACATCAAACCCTACAGCCTTATCTCGGTCAAAGGGCGGGCGCTGCCACCCAGCGCCAAACTGCTCTACGATCTGATCTGGCAGCGCAGCCAGACGCTTTCGCCGGATTGAGCAAGGACACAAGATGCTCGGCATGACGGTTTTCGAATCCGTACTGGAAAGGCTGAAGGCCGAAGCGCTTCAGGCCGAGCCGGAAGAGGACACCGCGCCGATCGCGCCCGCACCGACGATACGCGGCCTGACCAGCGGCTTTACCGGTCCCGGCGGCAGCGATGCCTTCGTTTCAGGCTCGCAGGCGGCGGCCGCCTATCTCGATCTCTATGAGGAGACGACGCCGCCGGAACCCGCCAAACCCGATCCGTCACCACCACCGCCGGCACCACCGCCGCATCTGCTGCGCACCGCCCCCGAGGAAGTGGCCGACGATCTGGCACTCGATGGGACGGAAAGTGTTGATGATCTCGTCGGACTGCGCCGGCGTTTCGCGCGCGACAACCATCCCGATCAGGCGCCGCCGGAGATGCGCGCCAACGCCACCCTGCGCATGAAGATCGCCAATATGCTGATCGACGAGACGATCCGGCGGATCAACGTCGAAAAGAGCCTCGGGATCTCGCGCTAGCTCTTTGTTTCGCCAGTCTCTTCCACCGATTTTTTGGCGGCGGCGGACGGCTTGAAGAAGAGGATCAGGTTGGCGAAGACATAGGCGGTCACGACGAGGAAGATCGTGCCCCAGGTCTGCTCGTTGTTGTAGAATTCCACGGCCGTCCATGCCGCACAGACTGCGACCAGCAGCAGCCGCCGCCACAGCGGACGGTAGAACGGGTGGTCGGTGTCGATGATCTTCATGAACGTCTCCTCGGGCCTCTGCGCGCTTACATAGGCGGTTTTCCGGCATTAGGAAACCGGCTTTGCTTTCGGCCATCGCGCAACGGCATCATCGCAACAATCCGCTTTGACGCGCCTGACTGACGTGGCGATCATCGTGCGCGCATGCGAGGCCGCCGATCCGCGGCCGCAAAGACCGGAGGAAACCATTCATGCCGCAGCTGACCTTTGCCCTCAACCATATGACCGCTCCATCCCTGCCGCTCGACGCCTTCTTCGCGCTGGCTGCCGATCTCGGGATAAAGGCGGTCGAGATCCGCAACGATCTGCCCGGCAACGCCATTCTCGACGGTACCACGCCCGCCGATGTGAAGGCGGCCGCGCAGCGTCACGGCCTCACCATCATCTCGATCAACGCCCTGCAACGCTTCAACGCGTGGTCGGCCGAACGCGAGGCCAAAGCGCGCGCACTCATCGACTACGCCGAAGCCTGCGCCGCCCGGGCGCTGGTGCTCGTGCCGAAAAACGATGGCACCGGACGAGCCGACGGCGAACGGCAGACCAATCTGATGGCGGCCCTGACAGCCCTGAAGCCGCTACTGGATAAGGCCGGCATCATCGGGCTCGTCGAACCGCTCGGTTTCGAAATCTGCTCGCTTCGCTCCAAGCGGGAAGCGGCAGAGGCGATCCGATCCGTCGGCGGCGAAGGCACCTTCCGCCTCGTGCACGACACGTTCCATCACCACCTTGCCGGTGAGCCCGAGCTTTTTGCCGACCTGACGGGGCTTATCCACATCTCGGGCGTCGAGGACAGCGGTATTGCCATCGGCGATCTGCGCGACAGTCACAGGGTGTTGGTCGGCCCCGGCGACACTCTGGGCAATGTCGAGCAGATCAAAGCGCTGATTGCCGCCGGGTATGCCGGGCCGCTGTCGTTCGAACCCTTCGCATCCGTCGTACACGATCTGCCCGACCCGAAGACCGCGATAGCCGGGAGCATTGCTTTCCTTCGCGAAACCGTCTGACCGGACAAGGCGGGCCGTAAGACACGGCGCTGCTTTTCACCACCCCTCATGCCGATCCCGGGACTGCGATGGAACAGACTTGACGCCACGCCCACAAAATGGAATAAACATTCCGAAGTTTGAAATTCGCGGTTTGTTTATTCTGTTTTGATCCTTGCGTCCCGGGAGGAGCAAAGGTCATAGGCCTGCAAGGCCGACCATCCGGATATGTCTGTGGTGCACCGGACACCACCTTGAGGAGGATACGACATGAAAAAATTCATCCTTGGCTCGGCACTCGCCGTCATGATGTCCACCGCCGCCCATGCCGAAACGATCGGCGTGACGATGGCGCAGTTCGACGACAACTTCCTGACTGTTCTGCGCAACGGTATGTCCGACTACGCCAAGACGATGGACGGCGTCCAGCTGCAGATCGAGGACGCGCAGAACGACGTCGCCAAGCAGCAGAGCCAGATCCAGAACTTCATCGCGTCCGGCGTGGATGCCATCATCGTGACCGCGGTCGACACCGATGCGACCGCTGCCATGTCGAAGGCCGCTGCCGATGCGGGTATTCCGCTCGTCTACGTCAACCGCGAGCCGGTCAATGTCGATCAGCTTCCCGAAAAGCAGGCCTTCGTGGCCTCCGAGGAAACCGTAGCCGGCACGCTGGAGACACAGGAAGTCTGCCGCCTGCTCAACGGCAAGGGCAAGGCCGTCGTCATGATGGGTGAACTTTCCAACCAGGGCGCACGCATGCGCACCAAGGCCGTCCATGACGTTCTCGCCACCGACGAATGCAAGGGCATCGAGATTGTCGAGGAGCAGACCGCCAACTGGCAGCGCACGCAGGGCCAGGATCTCGTGACCAACTGGCTGGCTGCCGGCGTCGAGTTCGACGCCGTGATCGCCAACAACGACGAGATGGCCATCGGCGCGGCGCAGGCACTCAAGGCCGCCGGCCGTTCGATGGACAGCGTCGTGATCGCAGGCGTCGATGCCACCCAGGACGCGCTTGCCGCCATGGCGGCCGGCGATCTTGACGTCACCGTCTTCCAGGACGCGGCCGGCCAGGGCAAGGGTGCACTCGACGCGGCAATCAAGCTTGCCAAGGGCGAGAAGGTCGAGGCGAAGGTCTACATTCCCTTCCAGCTCGTGAACCCGGCCAACATCGCCGACTACCAGCAGAAGAACTGATCGAGCAGGGCATCGAAAGCCTATGACAGGGAGGGCCGCGCCTTCGCGCGCGGTTCTCCGGTTTCAGGTCGATCCGGGAGGGAGAGGACGATGGTCAGTCCGACCACCATGGCCGCGGTTCGTGCAAGCGGCGCCATTCCGAATGCTGAATACCTGCTCTCCGCAGAGGGCATCCGCAAGGAATTTCCGGGTGTCGTCGCGCTCGACGACGTCCAGTTCAAGCTCAAGCGTGGCTCGGTGCATGCGCTGATGGGCGAAAACGGCGCAGGCAAGTCCACGCTGATGAAGATCCTCGCCGGCATCTACACGCCCGACCAGGGCGAGGTGCTGCTCAAGGGCCAGAAGATCCGACTGCAATCGCCGCTCGACGCGTTGGAGAACGGCATCGCCATGATCCATCAGGAACTCAACCTGATGCCCTTCATGACGGTGGCTGAAAACATCTGGATCCGCCGCGAGCCGAAGAACCGCTTCGGCTTCGTCAATCACGGTGAGATGAACCGCAAGACGGCCGCGCTCTTCAACCGCCTCAACATTACCATGGACCCGCAAACGCAGGTTCGCGACCTCTCGGTCGCCAATCGCCAGATGGTGGAGATCGCCAAGGCCGTTTCCTACGAAAGCGATGTCCTCATCATGGACGAGCCGACTTCCGCGCTGACCGAGCGCGAGGTGGCCCACCTCTTCACGATCATCCGCGACCTGCGCGCACAGGGCATCGGCATCGTCTACATCACGCACAAGATGAACGAGCTGTTCGAGATCGCCGACGAGTTCTCGGTATTTCGCGACGGCAAGTACATCGGCACGCATGCCTCCAGCGACGTGACGCGCGACGACATCATCCGCATGATGGTGGGCCGCGAGATCACGCAGATGTTCCCCAAGGAAGAGGTGCCGATCGGCGACGTCGTCCTGTCAGTGAAGGAGTTGAGCCTCAAGGGCGTCTTCCACGACGTGTCCTTCGATGTGCGCGCCGGCGAGATCCTCGGCATTGCCGGGCTCGTGGGCTCCGGCCGCTCGAATGTGGCCGAGGCGATCTTCGGCGTCACGCCGGCAACGTCGGGCACGATTTCGATCAATGGCAAAGAAGTCGATATCGACAGCGCGAACACGGCGATCAGGCACCGCATGGCGTTTCTGACGGAAGACCGCAAGGACACGGGCTGCCTTCTGATCCTCGATATCCTCGAGAACATGCAGATCGCCGTTCTCCAGGACCGGTTCGTCAAGGGCGGGTTCGTTTCCGAACGCGCGCTGACGAAGGTCTGCGAGGAGATGAGCAGCAAGCTGCGGGTCAAGACGCCGAACCTTTCGGAGCGCATCGAGAACCTGTCGGGCGGCAACCAGCAGAAGGTGCTGATCGGCCGCTGGCTCCTCACCAATCCGCGCATCCTCATTCTCGATGAGCCGACACGCGGCATCGATGTCGGCGCCAAGGCGGAAATCCACCGCTTCGTGACCGAACTCGCGCGCGATGGCGTCGCCGTCATCATGATCTCGTCGGAAATGCCGGAGGTCCTCGGCATGAGTGACCGCATCATGGTCATGCACGAGGGGCGCGTCACGGGCTTCCTCGATCGCGCGGAGGCGACGCAGGTCAAGGTCATGGAACTGGCAGCCCAGTAAATTCAGGCCCAACGGCCACCAGGGAGGTAATCATGAGCACGAATTCCGCAGCGCAGGCGCAGGCCGCAGCGCAGAAATCTGCCCGCCGGCTCCCGCCGGAACTCAACATCTTTCTCGTCCTCATCGGCATCGCGCTGGTCTATGAAGTCCTCGGCTGGATCTTCGTCGGCCAGAGCTTCCTGATGAACACGCAGCGCCTGACGATCATCATCCTTCAGGTCGCCGTCATCGGCATCATCGCCGTCGGCGTGACGCAGGTCATCATCACCGGCGGCATCGACCTGTCCTCGGGCTCGGTGGTCGGCATGACGGCAATGTTCAGCGCCTCCCTCGCCCAGGCCTCGACGTGGCCGCGCGCCCTCTATCCCTCGCTGACCGACCTGCCGGTCATCGTGCCGCTCGCGGTCGGCATCGGCGTCGGCCTGCTGGCCGGCTTCATCAACGGCCAGCTGATCGCCAAGACCAAGATCCCGCCCTTCATCGCGACCCTCGGCATGATGGTGTCGGCGCGCGGCATTTCGAAGTGGTACACCAAGGGGCAGCCGGTCTCGGGCCTCACCGAACAGTTCAGCTTCATCGGCACCGGCATCTGGCCCGTCGTCATCTTCCTCGTCGTCGCGGTGATCTTCCACATCGCGCTGCGCTATACGCGCTACGGCAAGTTCACCTATGCCATCGGCGCCAATGTGCAGGCCGCGCGCGTCTCCGGCATCAATGTCGAATCGCATCTCGTGAAGGTCTATGCCATCGCCGGCGCGCTGGCCGGCCTTGCCGGCGTCGTCACCGCGGCCCGTGCCCAGACGGCTCAGGCCGGCATGGGCGTGATGTACGAACTCGATGCCATCGCGGCCGCCGTCATCGGCGGCACCTCGCTTGCCGGCGGCGTCGGACGCATCACCGGCACGGTCATCGGCACCGTCATCCTCGGCGTCATGACCTCGGGCTTTACCTTCCTGCGCGTCGACGCCTACTATCAGGAAATCGTCAAAGGGGTGATCATCGTCGCCGCCGTCGTCGTCGACGTCTACAGACAGAAGAAGCGCAAGACGTAATTTTAGGCAGTAAGCAGCAGGCGATGGAAATGCCTCTCGACCAGCAACCCGCTATTCCCTACCGCCTTAACTCCTACCGCCTATCTCCAAAATCAAAGAGGACAACATGACTGTAAGATTTGGTCTCCTCGGCGCCGGCCGCATCGGCAAGGTCCATGCCAAGGCCGTGACCGGCAACCCGGACGCCAGGCTGGTCGCGGTCGCCGATGCCTTTCCGGCGGCAGCCGAGGCGATCGCCCAGCAATACGGCTGTGACGTGCGCACGATCGAGGCCATCGAGGCGGCGAGCGACATCGATGCGGTGGTGATCTGCACCCCGACCGATACCCATGCGGACCTTATCGAGCGCTTCTCGCGCGCCGGCAAGGCGATCTTCTGCGAAAAGCCGATCGATCTCTCGGTGGAGCGCGTCAGGGACTGCATGAAAGTGGTCGAGGAGACCAAGGGCAAGCTCATGGTCGGCTTCAACCGCCGCTTCGACCCGCATTTCATGGCGGTGCGCAAGGCCATCGACGACGGCCGCATCGGCGATGTGGAGATGGTGACGATAACCTCGCGCGACCCCGGCGCCCCGCCGGTGGATTATATCAAGCGTTCGGGCGGTATCTTCCGCGACATGACGATCCACGATTTCGACATGGCGCGCTTCCTGCTGGGCGAAGAAGTGGCAACGGTTTCGGCAACCGCCGCCGTGCTGGTCGATCCTGAAATCGGTAAGGCCGGCGATTATGACAGCGTCTCCGTAATCCTCCAGACGAAGTCCGGCAGGCAGGCCATCATCTCCAATTCTCGCCGCGCCACCTACGGCTACGACCAGCGCATCGAGGTGCACGGCTCCAAGGGCGTCGTCTCGGCGGAAAACCAGCGCCCGGTCTCCATCGAGATCGCCAATGGCGAAGGGTATACCCGCCCGCCGCTGCACGACTTCTTCATGACCCGCTACACGGAAGCCTATGCCAACGAGATCGCGAGCTTCATTGCCGCAATCGAGAAGGGTGCCACCATCACGCCTTCCGGCGCCGATGGTCTTGCGGCCCTGCTGCTCGCCGATGCCGCCGTGAAATCCGTGGAAGAGAAACGGCAGATCGCCGTCGCCTGACGGCCATCTCCTCCCAAGCAACTGGCCGGGCGCTTCGTCGTCCGGCCTTTTTTGTTCGGCGTCATTGCGCAGCCTTCGCCGCGATGATGTCGTGATCCATCTCCGCCAGCGCGCGGGCGAGATGTCCTTCCAGCACCAGCGTCGCCTCCTCCGGCACAACGGAAATCGGCGGCGCGCCGAAAAGGCGGACCTGCTGCGATTGCAAAAGGCCCTCCTCCATGCCGCGCTGCATGAGATCGAAATAGCGCGTGCCCGGTCCGGTGATAGCGATCGGCATGGTCTCATACAGGCTCACCATGCGCGACAGCCCCTGCCCCAGCGCAAGACCCGCCTGGCGGAAGGCGTATTCCGACATGCGATGGCCCTGGCGCGCCCTGAGCGCGATCTTGTCCATTTCCGCAAGCGGCACGAATTTGGCAGGTATGGTATCCGGCGGCACTTCGAACGCGGTGCGCAGGATGCCGTAAAAACCCGCCGAGGCCTCGATGCAGCCCTGCGCGCCGCACCGGCAGAGCTTGCCGTCCGCCGAGTTGAGCATATGGCCGAAATTCGGCGCCGTGACGGTCAGTTCGCCCATACGATCGAAACGCGCGATGCCAAGTCCGATGCTGTGCCCGAGAGACAAAGCGGCCACTGCATGCAGATCGTTCATGCGCGCCTTTTCCATGCGCGAGGCCATGGCATGGGCCACCAGCAGCGTTTCGTTGCTGAGCAGGATCTTGGCCCGCCAGGCCGGCTGAAGCAAGCCTGCAAAATCGACCTGCTCCGCCCCGAAGACCGGCGACCAGACGAGCCGCGCCGATGCAGAATCGACCAGCCCCTTGCTGCTGATGGAAACGACCAGCACATCGTCGTGCCGGATTTGCGACCGTTCCACCAGCCTTTCAAGCGCAGCAACAAAGGCGGCCGCGAACGGCTCGGTCGAAACATCCGCATGGTTGCGCGGCTCCTCGAAACGGTCGAGCAATGTGCCGCCGTAATCGGCCAGCGAATATTGCACCATGTCGGAAGAGATGCGCACAGCAATGAGGTAGCCCGCCTCGCGCCGCTGCCCGAAGATGACGCGGGGACGTCCGCGCGTTGCCGCAGCCTGCTGCTCGCGGCGTTCCAGAACGTCCGCCTTCTCCAATTCCGCAGTGATGGCGGAGACGGTGGCGGATGCCAGGCCGGTATGCTGGGAAATGTCGGTATGGGCGAGCGGGCCATGCCGGCGAAGCGATGCCAGAACGAGCGCGCTGTTTTGCTGACGCACAAGCTCCGTGCTCGATTTTGTCAGCATCTTCCGATTCCATTCGCTCTTTCAGGCGGCAACACATGCTCCTCCCAAAGCATCTGTCACGCTGTCATTCAAGGCTTCACGCCCTGGTTGACAGCCTGGAAAACTTCTGACATTTATTTTCTCGACTGTCGAGAAAAAAGTCCCGGCATGATCGGGAGGGGCATCGAGGCAGTATTATCGTGACCGGTTGTTGATGGGGCGGGAGGTTCGCCCGGCGACCGGCGTTCACTTGGGAGGATATTATGAAGTCCGTTTTGAAGCTGATGGCAGGGGCTGCCATCATCGTTTCCATGCATTCCGCTGTTCACGCCAAGGACCTCGTGGTCGGCGTTTCCTGGTCCAACTTCCAGGAAGAGCGCTGGAAAACCGACGAAGCCGCCATCAAGGCCGCTCTCGAAGCAACCGGCGACAAATACATTTCCGCTGACGCCCAGTCGTCGGCAGCCAAGCAGCTGACCGACGTCGAGTCGCTGATCGCCCAGGGCGCCAACGCCATCATCGTGCTCGCCCAGGACAGCGACGCCATCGGCCCGGCCATCGAGAAGGCCGCGGCGGAAGGCATCCCGGTCGTCGGTTACGACCGCCTGATCGAGAACCCCTCGGCCTTCTACATCACCTTCGACAACAAGGAAGTTGGCCGCATGCAGGCCCGCGAAGTGTTCAAGGTGAAGCCGGAAGGCAACTACGTCTTCATCAAGGGCAACTCGGCCGACCCGAATGCCGACTTCCTCTTCGCCGGTCAGCAGGAAGTGCTGAAGGAAGCGATGGATGCCGGCAAGATCAAGAATGTCGGTGAAGCCTACACCGATGGCTGGAAGCCGGAAAATGCCCAGAAGAACATGGAGCAGTTCCTGACGGCGAACGACAACAAGGTCGACGCGGTCGTCGCCTCGAACGACGGCACGGCCGGTGGTGCGATTGCCGCACTCGCAGCTCAGGGCCTCGCCGGTTCCGTTCCGGTCTCCGGCCAGGATGCCGACCACGCAGCGCTCAACCGCGTTGCGCTCGGTACGCAGACGGTCTCCGTCTGGAAGGACTCGCGTGAACTCGGCAAGCGCGCTGCGGAAATCGCAGCCCAGCTCGCCGGCGGCAAGACCATGGACGAAATCGAGGGCGTCACGACCTTCAACGGCGGCCCGAAGGGCGTCGAGATGAAGTCTGTCTTCCTTGCACCGCTGCCCATCACCAAGGACAACCTGAACGTCGTCATCGACGCGGGCTGGATCTCCAAGGAAGCAGCCTGCCAGGGCGTTGCCGCCGGCTCCGTCGCGGCCTGCAACTGACCGCCCGCATCCGGGCAATACGCTGACCATCGACCAGGCGCCGCGACACCACGTTGCGGCGCCTGTTCAAAATGGGCAGCAGGCGCGGGACGACACGGCAATCGATCCTTGAAAAACCGCCCGGACGGATACGTTCAACAGACATGAGGGAACGGCAAAGCCATGGCCGACATCACCAATACCGCAGCCAATCGCGCGCGATCGGCAAGCGAGAACCCGGTGAAGCGCTTTTTTCGCGCCACCGAAATCGACACGCGCCTGCTTGGCATGGTCGGTGCCCTGCTGATCATCTGGATCGGCTTCAACATTCTGTCGGGCGGCCTGTTCCTGACACCGCGCAACCTGTGGAACCTCTCCGTTCAGACCGCGTCCGTCGCCGTCATGGCGACAGGCATGGTGCTGGTCATCGTCACCCGCAATATCGACCTGTCAGTCGGCTCCATCCTCGGTTTCGTCGGCATGATCATGGGTGTGTTGCAGGCTGAAATCCTGCCGCAGATCCTGGGCTTCAACCACCCTGTCACCTGGATCCTCGCGCTGCTCGCAGGCCTCCTGCTGGGCGCCGCCATCGGCGCGCTGCACGGCGCGATCATCGCCTTCCTCAACGTTCCCTCCTTCATCGTCACGCTCGGTGGCCTTCTCGTCTGGCGCGGCGCCACCTGGTTCGTCACCAGCGGCCGCACGGTCGCGCCCATGGACGCGACCTTCCGCCTGATGGGCGGCGGCACCGAAGGTTCGATCGGCGCGACGGCGAGCTGGATCGTCGGCGCCCTCGCCTGCATCGCAATCATTGCCACC
Source organism: Shinella sedimenti (assembly GCF_022601905.1). Taxonomy (NCBI): domain Bacteria; kingdom Pseudomonadati; phylum Pseudomonadota; class Alphaproteobacteria; order Hyphomicrobiales; family Rhizobiaceae; genus Shinella; species Shinella sedimenti. The sequence goes on along the minus strand of NZ_JAKVIN010000012.1, from coordinate 22,822 downwards.
ATCGTCAATTCGCGCAAGCAGCGCCAGCGCTTCGGCTTCCCGCAGCGGCCGATGTGGGCGGAGTATTTCCTCACCGCCGTCGGTTGCGCGCTCGTGCTCGGCGCCATCGGCGTGGTCAACAGCTACCCCTGGCCGGTCGCCATCGCCCGCAAATATGCCGACGCCAACGGCATCGCCTGGCCGGACGGCGGCCTGTTCATTCCGCACGGCATCGCCATTCCCGTGCTGATCGCCATCGTCGTCGGCATCGTCATGACCTTCATCGCCACGCGCTTGCGCTTCGGTCGCTATGTCTTCGCACTCGGCGGCAACCCCGAGGCCGCCGAGCTCGCCGGCATCAAGACCCGCTGGGTAACGGTCAAGATCTTCGCGCTGATGGGTATGCTCTGCGCCATCGCCGCCGCCATCTCCACCGCCCGCCTCAATGCCGCCACCAACGCACAGGGCGAGCTCGACGAGCTCTACACGATCGCGGCTGCCGTGATCGGCGGCACGTCGCTTGCCGGCGGCATGGGCACAATCGCCGGCGCCATGCTCGGCGCCCTCGTCATGCAATCGCTGCAATCGGGCATGGTGCTGGTCGGCATCGACACCCCGTTCCAGCGCATCGTGGTCGGTATGGTCCTCGTCGTCGCCGTCTGGCTCGACACGGTCTACCGCGCCCGCGCCAAGTAAGGAGCCGCACCAATGACGGACACTCGTACGCCCCTCGTGGAGATGAAGAACATCTCCATTTCCTTCGGCGGCATCCACGCCGTCGACAATGCCTCCATCGACCTCTATCCCGGCGAGGTCGTGGCGCTGCTCGGTCACAACGGCGCCGGCAAGTCGACGCTCATCAAGATTCTCTCCGGCGCCTACAAGCGCGACAGCGGCGAGATCCTGATCAACGGCGAGCCGGCCGATATCAACAACCCGCGTGACGCCAAGAAATACGGCATCGAGACGATCTACCAGACGCTCGCCGTCGCCGACAATGTCGATGCGGCCGCCAACCTCTATCTCGGCCGCGAGCTGCGCACCCCCTGGGGCACGCTGGACGACGTGGCAATGGAGGCCAAGACGCGCGAGGTGATGGGCCGGCTGAACCCGAACTTCCAGCGCTTCAAGGAGCCGGTGAAGGCGCTGTCCGGCGGCCAGCGCCAGTCGGTGGCGATTGCGCGCGCAATCCTTTTCAATGCCCGCATTCTCATCATGGATGAGCCGACGGCCGCACTTGGCCCCCAGGAGACGGCGCAGGTGGGCGAGCTGATCAAGCAGCTGAAAAAGGAGGGAATCGGCATCTTCTTGATCAGCCACGACATCCACGACGTCTTCGACCTCGCCGACCGCGTCTCGGTGATGAAGAACGGTCAGGTCGTCGGCCACGCGCGCACAGAGGATGTCACCAAGGACGAGGTGCTCGGCATGATCATCCTCGGCAAGGTGCCGGAAAAGGCCATCCCCGGCCCCGGCGCCATGCAGACCACCTGATCCTTACGCCAAAAACGGAAGCCGCCATCCCCGGCGGCTTCCCCCCGGCCAGCACAGTCCGCCCATCAGATCGCCTTTTCTCCAATTTCCCGATTGAAGCCCGCCCCCACCTGAGCTAAGAACCCTTCATCGGACAGGCGATTCATCGCCGTGGGATGCACCCGTAGCTCAGCTGGATAGAGTGTTGGATTCCGATTCCAAAGGTCACAGGTTCGAATCCTGTCGGGTGCGCCACCGAACTTCTTGAAATCATTGATTTATCAGTTTTGTCTTGTCCTCGTACGGGCTGGAAATAAGCTAGCTCAGTCCTAGCCCAGTAGCGCATGCGCTTGGGAATTCTTCAATGATTTCAAGGTAGCCTTCCGGAGCTTGGACACGTCGCTAGCGCAGTTTCAGCGCAGCGCACCGACCATAGCAACTCGAAAGGTGCCCCACGTTATGCTGCAAAGCCCGGCCTCAACGAAGAAGACCCCATTCGCGCTTTTCCAACGGGAAGGCACGCAGAATTGGTCGATGCGATATTCGCTTGGCGGCAAGCAATACAAAAAGACGCTCGGAACCGCTAACGAGGAAGAGGCGATACAACGCGCCTACGAAATCTGGCACGAGCAGAGCTTTCGCAACAAGCAAGGCCTTTCGCTGGATAGCCGCTCCTTTGTCGAGGTGGCGGAAGAGTTCATCGAAAAGGTCGTGGCAGAGGCTGAGCGCGATGAACGCAGCAAATATCACCCGATTTATTGGCCACCGATCATTCGCCGTTTCCCTGTCGGTTACTTCGGAGACCGCGCCATCGAGACGATCACCACCGCCGACATCGAACGATATCTGGAATGGCGGAAGACCTATTGGACGGCCGGCCCCGGCATTCACATTCAGAAAATCCGATGCGAACGCGAAGATGGCAGGGTCTTCATTCGCCCTGCACCGCGGAAGGTCGCAGCCTTGAGCACGGTCAAGGGCGAGATGGTCATCATCCGTGAGCTATTCGAGCAAGCGGCTAAGTGGGGCTATTGCAAGCCGATCATCATCCCGGCCGTCAGAGCAAAGAAGAAACCCGACACACGCCGTCCCGGGTTCGCACCGGAGGAATATGAACGTCTACTCGGCAAGAGCTTGGAGCGGATCAGTGAGCCTCAGCAATCGGTGAGGCTCATCAAGGCGAAAGACGGGCGGGTCTGGACGCAAAGCACGCTCACCAGCCGCGTGCGCTCAGATCGCGTTCGTCTGCACGCCTATATAGAGTTCATGGCTAGTTCGGGTCTGCGCCCCACTGAGGCGAAAAACCTCAAATGGAGCAACATCCTCCGCTACCGCGATACGAAAGACCTTCCCCTCTTCCAACAGGATGCCCGGCTACAGGTCCACGGAAAAAGCAAGCATGGCGATGCCGTGCCACTGCATGGTGCGATCCAGGCGCTTCATATGTTGTGGAACGTCTTCGTTAGCGAGGTCGGCCGCGAGCCCGCAGATGACGATCCTGTCTTCGCGGATGCAAGCGGCAAGCCCATCCTGTCGTTCCAGCGCGGCTTGAACGCGTTGCTCAAGGCGGCAGACTTGGAATACGACAACCGAGGCGTCAAACGAACTGCCTATTCATTCCGGCATTTCTACATCTCGCAGATGCTTGCGAACAATGTCTCGATCCACCACGTCGCCCGCAACACCCGCACCTCGATTTCGATGATCGACAAGCACTATGCCCAGGTCAACACCGAGCAGATCAAAGACTTCCTTCGCCCCGGCGAGGAGGGCTTGATGAAGGAACCGAAGCTGCTTGATGACGAGACCTACGACGAAATCGCTTTGTTGGAAAAACGCTTAGCCGAGTTGAAAGCCGGGGCGACCACCGAGCGCACCGCTGACAAACTATCGCAAAGATACAGCGGGCGGCGCGCATAGTACCAACCGCATCAAGCGGCTCTCGTTATCGTGACTGGCATCGCGCACCACTTTTGATGTCGATGGGAGGCTCGACAATCGGTAAATTGATGTACGACGATGCCGTTTTCCACGATCAGCGTCGTTGAGCAATCGCCGCTGTCAAAGCTGATTTCGGTGATGATCTCCCTTATCGCGGCATGTGCCTCCGAGCGAAGATCATAACGGGCAGCGTCGTCGGCTTGCTCCCACGCGTTTCGCAACCTGCCGATCCGGTCGCATGTTTCCATGGCGCTATCGTGCCGAATTGACCGGCGCTGGCGTTCTGCCTGCTGGTGCCGTAGCTCGGCTTCGACGGCCTTCCGTTCGCTTTGCCGGGCCTTCAGCAAATCGACCACGGCATCTGGCGGTGCGGTATCATCCTCGACTATCTGCGCTAGCCGTTGCTCCTTCCGTCGAAGCTCCTCCAGTTGCAGCGACAGACCGGCGATGGTCTCATCAAGCTCCCGCACGGTGTCATCGAAGCGTGCCGTTTGCAGCGTCTCCGCGAGATTGATTTCCGTGACGTGATCAAGGATAGCCGCCTCCAGCGGCTCATATCGGAAGTGCCGGTTGCCATCGACACAGCGATGGCCACGCACATAGTTCGCGCAGACGAGATAGCGGCCGTTTTCGTTGCCTTTGACCCGGCTTATCTTCATCGTCATCGGCCCGCCGCAATGGGCGCAATGGCAAAGCCCGGTGAAGAGATTGGCGAATGTACTGCCCTTGCGTCCGGGTTTGCCCGGATTGCTTCGCATCGCCTGCACGCGAAGGAACAAATCCTTGTCGATGGCGGCGGGGAAATAGTCGGTGATGGGATCGCCATCCGGCACACGCTTGCCTTCAACGATCCTATGCGGCTGGAATGTGCCGATGACATCTTGCCGGGCGAGCAGCGCCTTGATGACGCTCTGATACCATCCGTCCTTGCTCTTGAAGGCTGGAACGCCATCCGCGTTGAGCTTTCGTGCTATCACCGTCGCACCGAGCCCTCGCGTTGCCATCTCGTAGATCGTCTTCACCGTCTCCGCATGATGGTTCAACGTGAACTCATAACGGCTCGCATCGATCCGCTTCGCGTCGATCCAGCCGGGCGTGATGCTGGTGATATGCCCCTTGCCTTCGCGGGCCAGTTCCCGTTTCCGTTTTGCGACCGCGCTGATGCGCTCGCTTTTCGTCTGGCTCTCTTCGTGGCCGCGCGACATAACCGCAAGCCCGATGATGAGCTTGGTCCAGTCACCGTTGAGCCGGTCGCGGCTGTAAATCTGCCGATCCTCACCCAGCGTCACGATGACGATGCCGGCATTGATGATCGCCATGAACAGCGTCAACGCATCCGGCACGGCTTCCCTTGACAACCGGTCGAGGCTTTCGATCAGCAGATAACTGCCCCTGGGAATTTGTCCGCTCTCGACCATCGCCAAGAACCGGCCGAGCGCGCCGGTCTTGAAGTTTCTTCCCTTCCATGCGCTGACGCCCAGATCCTGCAAGCTGTCGTCCAGAAGCAGAGAGTGTTCGTCCGCAAACGCCTTCGACCGCTCAAGCTGCCGGCGCAGGCTGTCACCGCGAAGCTGCTTGCGGGTGCTCATACGGACGTAGGAATACGCCCGGATCGGAAATGCATTGCTGTCTTCGGTGTCCATGCCGGCCTCCTCACGTTGCGATCCGCTAACATGAGGTCTTCGGACGGGCGAGCGTGAGGGGTTGGGTGCAAATGTCTGTGCCGGCGTGCGGGTGCGGCTTGCACGGTAAAACGGCGCAAATCGCCATCGATTCGAGTACATGGTAGCTCAACCTGAGCGATTAAAGAACCGTTAATTCGCAGGGGTGCAATGGCCGTTACGCACACACAAATGCGGCTTGCGGACTGCTGAAGCGAGAACAGCAAGACGTTGAGGGGCATCCATGAGCTTATACGGAACCATGCGTACGGGCGTTTCCGGTATGAACGCCCAAGCGAACCGTCTGAGCACCGTTGCCGACAACATCGCCAACGCAAACACGACAGGCTACAAGAAGGCCTCTACCCAGTTTTCCTCGCTGATCCTGCCGACGACCGGCGGCGCCTACAATTCCGGCGGCGTCACCACGGACGTGCGCTATTCGATATCGGCGCAAGGCACCTTCACCTACACGACCTCGGCAACGGATCTCGCCATCAACGGCAAGGGCTTCTTCATCGTCAACGGATCGGATGGTATCGAATATCTGACGCGCGCCGGTGCCTTCACCGTGATGGACGACGGCACGTTGCGGAACTCCGCCGGCTTCACACTGATGGGCTACGAATATTCCTCCACCGAGGATCCGACCATCGTCATCAACGGCTTTGCCGGTCTATCGGAGATCAACCTTGCGCAACAGGCGTTGAGCGCGACGGGCTCCACAAGCGGCATCTTGGATGCGAACCTGCCGTCTAATGCCGATGCCGGCTATGAAAAAGCTACCTCGCTCGTTGCCTATGACAGCCAGGGCAACGCGCGAATGATCGAATTCCAGTACACAAAGACCGTTGACAATCGTTGGAGCCTACAGGTTAGCGAAGGTTCATCTGGTTTAACTAGCTTCACAACAACGAGCGATGCGGTGGTGTATGGGTCGCTTGACGCGGCGCCAAGCCCGTTGGCGTACCCTGACTGGGCAGTCGATGAGCAGGGCAATAGCAGGCAGGTCAACTACACATACACAATGATTTCACCGACGAGCTGGGCTTTGGATGTCATCGACACCTCGACATCGGGCGTTATCGCCAGTCGGGTTCTGGATTTCGATGGTGCGGGCAACTTGACTACCGATCCCATTCTGCAAACGACAGCCTCGACCTTCGCGGGTGCAACGCTTCCTCCTATTCGCATCGATCTATCGCAGATCAAAAATTCCCCGGGGCCACACATTCCCGTCACGTCGTCCAACGGAAACGAAACAGGAAGCCCGATCAATATTCTCTTCGACAACAATGGCCGACTGATTGGCCCGGTCACTGTGCAAACAGTCGCCAACCTTTCCGGTGGCGCAATCCTTAACGGGCTCACGATCGATATTTCAGGATCAACCCAACTGGCTTCAGACTTCGACATCTCGAACGGCAAAGTCGATGGCAACTCGGCCTCCAAGATCACCGGCTACGAGATCAGCGACGACGGCGTCCTCTCGCTGAAATACGACAATGGCGAATTAACCCCGAAATACCGTATCGCCATGGCATCGGTTCAAAGCCCCGACAACCTGAAGCCGCTGCCGGGCAACGTTTATTCGCAGAGCACCGATTCGGGCGTCGTTGTCATGGGCTATGCCGACAACGGCGGTTTCGGCACGATCCTTTCCGGCGCGCTGGAAGATTCGAACGTTGACATTGCCGAGGAACTGACGAGCATGATCGAAGCGCAGCGCAACTATACGGCAAATTCCAAAGTGTTTCAGACGGGTTCAGAGCTTATGGAAGTGCTGGTAAACCTGAAACGCTGATGGCTTGGCCTATCGACCCGCCCTACGCCACCCCGCATCGCGGGCCTCGTCCTCGGTGCAGAACCAGCGTTCCCCGTATTCTCGTCGGATGACGGTCGAACTGTAATCTTCCTGCCCCCGGACGTGGTAGATGCGTTCGCCCGAGTTTATGGAGATATTGCCTTTGATATCGCAGGCCGGATCATATAGGGATCGCGGCACGAAGGCATAGCCGCCGGCTCCGAGAAACACGGCCATCCAAGTGCCAGCGACGATCAGCGGAAACTTACTCATAGGGCGAGAGTAAGGTGCACGTTTTTACGTCGCGTTGAAAAACACGTTAAAATTGTTAAGATGCTAGGCTGATGTCCCGTGTAGCGCGCGGCTATGCCGGGTCGATATCGTGAGCCGGGGTTACGCTGAAACTGACTGCGTATTCGAACAGGTAGACATTCGGCACGACGGTTCGCCCGTATTTCAGGTTGCGGCTGACGGACTTCGACACGATGATACCCGATACATCCTTGTCGCGGCCGATGGTCTGCTTCACCCACCCCATGTACCGAGCAATCTGGCCCAAAGCGCGGTCGGCGCTCTGTGCTCGTTTCAGCTCGAAGACGAAAAACGCGCCGGTCTCATCGACGGCCAGAATATCGATTGGCCCGACCGCCGTTGGATATTCGACACCATCCCGACCAGCCGGATCGACATAGATACTCAGCTTACGCCCGCCGAAATCAATGGACGACAGGTTTGAGGCAAGGAAATCCCGCAGCTGATATTCCAGCGAAAAGTAGGGAATACCTTCATCGCCATCGTCGCGGACAGGTTCATCGGCTCCACCCAACACCTCATCGACCATATCGACGCGGGCCGAGTGACCGGGGAAGATCATGCGGATTTCATCTGGCGTTTCCTGCATTGTCCACCCGGCTTGCCGAAGTGCCGCGCGCAATTGATGCGACGTATTGCGGGTGCCATCCATACCCGCAGGCAAATGGTCCGGGTTCTGCCGAAGCCATTGTTTCAGCGGATAGACTTCAAGCCCGCCGTCGTCCTTCGCGATCACCACGCTGTGCCGTTGAATCATGAATGCCCCCTACATCGTTCTGTGCAACTTAGAGGGATAGCCGCAACGGATTAGCTCTTGGTTACAGGTGGCGTCGAAAGACACTCTTTGCTCGCCCTTTTGGCAGACGGCTGTATCCGGGAAACACGTTCAACGGTTTCGGAAAGGATTACAGCATGTCCCACCTCAAGGCTCTCACGCTCACCTCCGCAGTCCCGGTTCGCGCTGCCGTCGATCCGGTGCAGCGTTCGCGGGAAAAGATGATCGCGGCGCTGGCCGAACAGAAGCAGATGGCCGAGGCGAAGATCGCCGGTCAGGCGTTCACGCCGACGCATATCGTGCGCAAGAAGAATGCCGAGGGCGTCCGCGTCGAGGTCGAAGCCCCCAAGCGCGTGCGTCAGGGCTGGTTCACCGACGGCAACGGCAAGGTGTTCTTTGCGATCCGCTATGCGGGCAAACCCATCGAATTCGCCAAGGACAAGAACGCCATCGAGGCTGGCGAGCTTTCGGTGCTGCCGAAGGTCATCGACACGCTGGTTGAAGCTGTCCGGGCCGGCGAACTCGACGCGCAACTGACCGCTGCCGCCGCCGAGCGCGGCCAGATGCTGCGCAAGCCGAAGTAAACTGCGTACTTTTTGCGGAGCAGGCATCCGAAGGCCATAGGATCATTCATGATCCTGGCCTTCGTGCGTTCCGGCCGGGCCGGAACGCTGTCAAAGAGCATCACGGACGCGCGGTCAGGTCGGTACGCTATGCGGTAATGTTTTCGGGCCTGACCGTATTCCTTGATGCTTCTGTGCTTCTGCCTGATGCGCGTTGCCCGCAAAACTTGCCCCCCGGAGCCCGCGCGCTGTCACTGTTCCTCCGGGCTGCACTTTGAACTCGCCCTTTGCGCCATCTGGAATTTTGTTTCCGCCGAAATCGAGCGGAGACCAGATGCAGCCCTCTTCAAACGACCATCACGACGACAAGCCCACGCAGGTACAAATCGACCTTGCCATGCTCTTTATGACCGATCTGCATGTAGGGTCTGAACGCCTTTACAAAATCAAGCGAAAGGGTACTTCCCTGAACCTGAGCTACGAGATCGACGGCGAATTGCACCACCGTAGCTATCTTTCGGCACTTTCATGGCGCGCAATCCTGCTGTTTGCGCTGAGCGATGGCAAAGCCGTCACCGTCCACGAGATGGATCATCCCGGTCGATATCGACGGTTATTACCGAACACCCTGCTTCGTCGTCTGCATTGGCATGCGCGACCGAATGCAAATTTCCCGCCGGTCACTCGGCTCTATGATCCCAACGGCAAAGCCGTCATGTTGCTGACCCGCAGCCGATTATGCGGTCATGCGGTCGATGCCCTGCATAATCTCACCGATGCTGGCCCGGTGTTTCAGTCGTTGTGGATTTCCGACATCATGGCGTTGCGCCCGATGCTCGGCATCGAATTCGTTCGCGACGAAATATTCTCGGCTTTCATGCCAATCAGCGCGTATCTGGAAGCTGCCGCGATGACCGGCGGGATTGTCGAAGAGCCGGAACTTGCCGAACTGCCACTGACCGGCAATGTGTCCCGGCTGGCTGCCCCGCCGTCAGCAAAAGCGGTTGCCAGCGTTTTCGACCAAGCGCGCAGGGAACATCCGGCGCTAGCGGGATTGCGCTCACGTACGATCTACGATGACTATCTGCTCTATCGCAGCAATGTGAAATGAGTTATGTCGAGAAAGTCAGCAGAGCGTCAGAAATATTCTTCATATATATGAAGAAGTTTATACTTATAATTTTAATAAAATCTCATTTCCAATATTAATCCATCATTATCCATTAATATACTTCCGGCTTTACAATAGTGATCCCTGTGATATTCCTTCGCCCGTAGGAAGGCACTGCTTTCCGACAGCCCTCCGGCTGTGTTCTTTGCAAATTGAATTGTTTTCACGGCGCTGTGCGCCGGGTTGCTTTGCGGGCTTCGATCATCCGATCGGGGCGTCACATCCAACTGGATGGCTTCGGCCACCGAGAACAAGGACGTTGCAAATGAGCGAACTTTTGAAAACCGCATTGATCACCAAGCCTACCGATACCGTAGCAGCACGCATCAAGGTGCTTGCCGCTACCGCCGTAGGCCTGGTTGACAGACAAACCAAACTCGACCTCGACAGTGCCGGTCTGTTTGCACAGACCGCGTTGTTCGTCCGCGAGACGCTGGGCGACATCGCGAAGGTCAAGGAATTCATCAATCTGATGAAGGCCCTTGACGTCAAGATGCCACCGGATCTTAAGAAGATCGCTGGCATGGACCTGACCGATAAGGAGAAATCCAAACTCGGCCAGAGTAACATGCTTCTGCCGATCATGCGGACGATCTTTCACGACAAGGGCGGTAAGCTTCGTTCCTTCGAGAACTACGCTTATCCGATGACCCAGTTGCTGAAAGACGAAACCCTGGTCTCCCTCGATCAAATCACGGACGCGATCAACAATGCCGTCCATGTCGATACGAACGGGAAGAAGACCACCGGGATCGAGGCGCTACGCAAGCTCGAACGCGCAAGCCGGGAAGCTGGCGGCGCGCGTGGCGGCAACAAGCCGAGTGAAATCCCCGTGAAGGTCAACTTCATGAAGGGTCGCACGACGCTCTCCAAGGAAATCGTCTCCGACGTTGCCTTCGATAGCAACGGCCTCGGCCTGATGGTCGTCAGGAAGGCAAGTGACGGCGGCGGCGATATTCTCTTCGGAGCCACCGATGTAGCCGGCCTCGTGGAAATCGTTGCCAAGGCATGGGAGAAAGTCAAGGATGCCTTTGAACTTGATCCTCGCTTCAAGACAGCAGATTTGCCGGAAGGCTTCCTTGCTGCATTGAACCTGAAGGCAGCGGCTTGAACATGAAATCGGGGGCGAAAGCCCCCTTTTTCTGTTTGGCCCGGAGGGACAAATGATTGATTTTAATCAATATGTAGCCAAACGCTTGCTCGCCGGCTGTACCAGCATCGCCCTAGACGAACTTGCTGGCGGTCAGACTGTTCATTCTACGGACATGAAACGCCTGCTCGGCAGCAGCTATGCCGCCTACGACGAGGAGGCCAAGACCGATCTTTCCATTTCGGCTTCCAAGGCTGCTATAGAATGGAATGACAAGCGTGATGACCTCATGCGCAGGATAGGCTTTGCGATCAATCGCAAGCAACTGTCTGCGGAAACCCGTCGGCAGTTCGTCAACGAGGCCGAACGGCTCGTGGAAAGCTACCGCGAGCGTATAGAGGGAACCCCTGATGAAGCGGCCTTCATAGTTTATGAGGCCGATATCCACGCCCCTGCCAACGAAGCTTATCAGGCGGCGCGGGAGGTCATCGAGGAGTTTCCGCTACCGCGCCTGAAAAAGACGGGTGAGTTCGGAGAAGATAGCTATCGCCGGGAAATCCAGCGGCGATATCTGCAAGACCTGTTCGGTGAACTTGAAGGACCTCCGGAAGAAGAGCCGAAAGGCGAAACCCGGTCATTCCTTTTGGACAGGCTGAAGCGTCAGGACGATATATGGTAAGAATAGCGGCAGGGCTTCGGTCCTGCCGCTATTTTCATTTTACGACCGCGCTTGCGAACACCGCCCTCAACGCGGCTTCATGCGCGGGATTTTCCAGCATCATCTGAGCGCCGGGGATTACCCGGTGCCGCGCGAATATCTCGCCCGGTCGTGCAAAGTCGTCCTCGCCCATGAACGCCGGATAGATCAGCGATATGCTATCGGCGGTCTGGTATCGGTTGCCGGCCGTTGAAAAGTCGCCCAGCTTCATTGCTGCGACTTCGACCTCCCAGCGCGGTTTCTCCACGAAGAAGTTGTAATGCCATTTGAAGCGGTATTGCTGTGTCAGACCGGGTATCTCGTAAAGGGCAGGATCAAAGCCTTTGTCCTGGCTTGCGTCCTCGAATTGGTTAGCTGCCGCGCGATCAACCTGCCAATCGGCAGAAGCCGCGCCGTTGCGCGCACTGTTGCAGTCGAGGCAGGCAGCAACGATGTTGGAGCTGTCGTCGGTGCCGCCGTCGGCTAGGCGCACGACATGCTCGGCAGTGCATTCGAAGCTTTGCAGATTGGAAACGGGATCGGTTTTGTGACTGCGTAGGGCTGTGATGCGTTTAAGCGCGTGATCTTCTGGCTCGAAAGCACGCTCCCACATCGGCCACTGGCAGTAATAGCAGCGGCCATTCTGTTCATTATAGGCGCGCACGCGCTTCGTTCGGAGGCTCATGCGCCCGTTGCTCCGTTGGCATCGGGTAGCAACCTTGCATGCCGGAGGCTAATGGGGAGTTAGAACGTTTCGTTTAGTTCGGGGGAAATTCGATCCGGACGGATCATTCGGTGGGATTTTTGATTGTCTTGAGATTTGAGTGTCTGCCGTCTTCGACCGTATGAGGGTCTGTGCAGTCGTTCCGAAGGCGTTCTTGGTTATCTTGAACCTTATCAGTTAGTCATGGTTTTCAACTGCCGCTCTGGGAGAGCAGCAATCGTTATGCCAATCCGTGCGCACGAGGGACCACCGGCGAGGCCAGGGTGGTGTCATTGCGAACGTATGTATCAGGCAGCCATGAACTGCCGGGTGAGGACGACCTGATCAGAGCTGAATTGCACGTTAGCCATCTCTTTCATGCAGTACTCGGCCACGCGATCCACATCGCAGATCGATTGAAAATTCGTGTCCCCGGATTGCGTCAGCCGGTTCCACTTCATCAGCGTCAGGACTTCGAGATCGCGGGTCTTCGCGGCCGGAAAGCGTAGAAGCCCATGGGCGTGGATATTCGTTTTGGTATGCTCGATGATGAAAAGACCATCCGTGCGCTGATCAGGTGAAACTTGGCTCCAATTCCGGCCGAGCAGTGCCCTGTCCATCATGGCGAGGTATTCACCGATCAAACGCGTCATATCCAGCGTCTTTGATATCTCCGACACCTTCGGTTCGCCCTGATGTCTCCACGTCAGCGCCTTGGGTGGTCCCTGATCCTTCTTCTTGCGAGCATCGGTCTTGACCGTGTCATTCGTCGTCAGAGTGACAAAGGCAGTCGGCTGCATTTGCAGTCCAAGCTTCATATAGGCGTCCCGCAGACGCTGACGTTGTTCCTTGTTGTTATGCTCCATGCCGTCCTCCTGCTGCTCCTTCAGCAGCATCGTTCCGATAAATATCTCAGCTATTTAGCGGTCAGCAGCGGAAGTCTGCGTCAAACAGGTCAGAACCGCAGGCTTTTGAAGGAGGAACCCATGGTCAGCGATATCGAATTTCTGGAAAACGTCTGCGAGCGTATGCAGCAGGTGGGTCTCGTGCAGAGCAAGGCCGAATTTTCAGCGCGGATGCTCGGCAAGGGGCCAAGCTATCTCACGTCAATGAGCGCCCGAGACAGAAAGGTGCCGGATGAGGTCATGACGTTTCTCGCCGGGCAACTGCACAACGATATTTTCGATGATGACGTGGAGATTTTACGGCTCAACGCCGAAGCCGAACGCCGCGAACGTTGCCGCACGCACCGCACCGACATGCTGGATTGGCTAAAACGGCACCAGACTACTGAGCAGAAACCGCAAGAACACCTGCCGACTTTTGCCAACTCCGCACCGTTCAGGCAACGGCTTGTCGGTTGGTTGCTGCGTGGACGTGTTGTAACGCATGACCTTTGTCGTGTTTCACGACAACTGCGGCTATAACAGATCGACCGCCGCCTTCATCATGTCGTCGCGCACATCTATGTATCGCTGCGTCGTTGTCAGGTTGCGGTGGCCCGCGAGTGTCATGATGACCTTCGGACTGACACCCGAATGTGCAAGCCGGGTGATGAACCAGCGCCGACCACTATGCGAGGTCGCCCCGTCGAGACCGGCACTCCGGTAAAGCTGTCCCAACAGCTGGCAGAGCGTGTTGGCGGAAAACGCCGTGCGCTTCTGCGTCAGCAGCAGCGGCATGTCGGCTGCGCGGTCTTCGGACCATTCGCCTCGGTGTTTTTCGATCTCCCGGCGCAGCTTGTCGTTCAGGAACACGACGCGCGCATGTCCGCCCTTGGTGACTTCCGCACTCAAGCGTAGCTGCTCGCGTGCCTTGCCATCGCCATCGATTACGTCGCGCACGGTCAGCGCAGCGATTTCGCCGACGCGCAATCCGGCGAAGTGCGACAACATGAGCGCCAGCCGGTTACGTCCCGCATGTTTCATCTGCGCGACCACCGCCAGCAGCCGCTTGAATTCCGCATCCGTTAAAACCCGAGCTTGTTTCATCAAAACCTCACGAAAGGCAGCGTTTCCATGCCGTTCGTTATGTTGCCGATGAGCAGCAAGGGCGAGACCCTGACGCCAACTGAAAATTACTCTACGAGATCAAGGCTTTCCTACTGTCTCACTTCCGAACATCAGGATTTGCAAATTTTATTAGGTTCGGGCCTCGGCAGGCCTGGAAAGTGACAGTTATGCGCCCGAAAGGAGATATTGTCGCTCCTTATCAGCATGTCGGCTTACCACCCCATTGCTGCCGTTTGGGGAGCTTTCGTCGTCCCCCGAAACCCACTGTTCGTCTGAGGCTGACGGACGGCAGAGCTGAGGCCGGTAGCAGACTGTTGGCTTTCGGTTTCTAAGATGGCGACATGGGCTGGGTCTTATTTCAAGCGCCCGTACGCTTTTAGGATGTGGGCAGTCTCCGAGCCGTCAATAATGCAATATTGGCGCGGTTGCCTAGGATCGTAAGCCAAAGCCTCTGCAATACGGACGACCGAATTCGCGATCTTATTCCAGTGTTGCACGACAACAAGGTTCACCGGTTCATCGAAAACTCTCACTAATTGATCACCGCGTTTACCCATATTTGCCGGATGCATTTCGCCCCGCACGGACGGACCTTTGAATATAAAGGCAGTCGGATGTGTTTTACCGTCCAATGTTATCTTGGTGGTCGTCAGGTCCGATTTCTCGCCGCCCCAGTCTTTGGGCACGTAGGGTTCGCCAATGATGTCAGCGAAGGCCTGCTTCACGTCGTCCTCAGGCATAGTTTCCAGAAGCCGTAGCTCTTCTTTGCTCGGTAGAGGAATTTCTCTGATTTTCGCAAATTGATCAATCATATTAGGGAAGACGCGGATACTTGATGAGAGGGACGTTGCAAAATATCGGTCTTCTACAAGCTCACCCATGACATAAGGTGAGACAATTACACTGTCTTCATCACTAAAATCGAAATGGCCAAGAATGAGCATCCTTCTTTTCTTGGTCAACACGGATATGGAGCTGTCAGAATAGTAATGCTCGTTGTGCATCTGCCCTGATATTTTGTATTCGCGGTCGCCCAGAGGAATGGTACCGGAGAAGCTGCCGTTGACTATTGGCTTACCTTTGAGTTCCAAGTCCAGGGCCTTAGATGCTCCGCGAAACGTGAAAACGCCCCAGACAAAACTAAGCACGCGTTCGTTGGCGATCTCTCGACGAGAGATCAAGCTTACCAAATTCGGAACCTTGCCTGAGTAAATTAGGCGTCTCGATGCCCTCAATGTGGCATCCATTGCGTCAACTCTGGTGCTGGAATTATTGTTCAACGATGTTTGGCTCGCCAACGGGAGCCTCTCTCCCGTGATGTCGGCAATACGTCGGCTATTCAAGTAATATGGAAAGAAACGGAATTCCTTGAGCGTATCCATAAATTTGGTCTCTGGTTGATTCCACACAGGAAAGCAGCAACTAGAGCGTTTGTCATCTGCAGTGCGTCAACTTTCGTTCCTTAGTGCACCGTCCGCCTTCGCTCAGATGAGATGCTTCAGAAATCGATTCGATTGGGCCGGAACGGCGAATATGGAGGCGCGTTGCAGCCGAAGCGCGGCGGCACACAAACGGCAGCTTCGCCATTTTGGTCGGCCGAAGCGGGCAGGGAGAAAGCCACCCCATCTCCGACATGTCCAAATCGCCTTGCAATGGCTGTTCAGGGCCAGAGCGGCTATTGCACTTCGAAACATCAGAAATTGCATATTTTGTGCGATTAGATTTTCCCTGCATTCCTGGGAAGGTGACAGTTATTCGCCAAAAGGAGACGTGGATCCCGGTGCTCTGCATGCATGGGCACTAAGGTCACGTTGACACATATCCACCTTCCAGCGGCCAAGCGAATGGTTTAAAGCACCACTTTTCGTGCATGAGATCAGAGTTGGTAAGATGATCGTTCGGTCCGCCTTCAAGTGTTCGACGTGTGATCAACCCCACACGATACGTATAGGCATGGGGCAGGAAAGTAGGCAGATTCATCGTTTTCCCTGCCGCCATTGCGGGGAGGACATAGTCGTCGCCTTGTGTATCGATTATGAAAAAATTACCCACTGGGTAGAACCTGTCGAAAATGCAGAATGGATTGACGAGGTGGGCGGCGCACCTATCGTCAACGTGGATGCGAATTTCATCGTGCCTATCCATCAGCGTGACAAGGATTTTGCATTCCCGCGCATGGACCAACTCCGAGAGCGGTTTGAGGTAGCAGAAAAAAACGGCTCCATCGTTACCGCTAGTCTTGAGGAGATAAATAGCAAAAAGTGGAAGGAGCGGCCGTTCCGCCGACCTGATTTCGAGGAAGAGTGGAAGCTTCTCAAAACCACATGGTCATTGCATCGTCGTGGCCGTGCGCATCTTATTGGCGATCGACTGAAGGCCGCATCCGAGATTTACTACGCGTCAGACCCGCTGAAATCTATCCAGGATTGGTTGTGGAGATTCATGCTATTCTTCAGCCAGCCAGCCTTCGAAGGTCCGTTCCGAGATGCCTTCGATCAGATTCGGCCATTGTTAGAGAGCAAAGAGTTTGAGCGGTTCCGTGAACACTATAACAAGATTTCTAATCAGCGTGGAGAGCGATATTTTGAATTGTTGAAGGCATACTTCGAAAGCTACGACCAGTTTGCCCAAGTTCACTTCGATGTAGTCCGTGGCCTGGAAATTCCAGATGGAAACATGGCCTCATCAGTTGATTTCGATTCGGTAAAGATGTTCTACGGCAATACCTTCGAAGCATTGTCGTCGAACATCGACATCATGGCGTACTTCGGTAACATAATCGCCGGAAGAGCGTTCGACCAGTTTCAAAGTCTAACGCTGAAAGAGTACCTTCGGCTAGACAAGCCAAGCAGGTTCGGACCCCTCGCCGCGATACCAGCGTTTGACGCCCTCTGTTTAGAACGTGACAACCAGCTCAGGAACGCATCACATCACGGCGGGACACGCCTAGATGCCGAAACCCAAATAATCACCTTCCAGTCAGGCAAAGGCGGACAGGGACAGACTCAAGAAATTGGCTTCGCGAAATACCTCGCAAGATGTGATCTCATATTCCTTCAGATGATCGTATTATTTCGACTCGAAATTATGATGTGCCAAGTTGCTACCGGCTTAACGTGGCCTATTTGATTGTCATTCCAGTGCCAGTCTCCAGCTACCGCGCGCTCGTCGGCGCAACCGAAGAAAATTGCTTTGCTCGACGCTGCTTTGGGCCGAAGGCGGCATAGGAATTTTCAGCGCTAGAAATTACACCTTAGCCTCCTCAAAAGTCGGCGAATTGCGGCTCAGAGATGGCCGCGGTAGATTGATAAGAAGAAAACTGGATCGCTCATGAGACCGTCAGTCGCACTCGGAAGGCACCGCGCCGATGTCGCTCCCCAGTCGGCCCTTTCGTGCGGCCACCCCACGGGTGCTCGGCTCTGTAGTCCGTGGTGATGTTGCAGATGGTCGCGATCTTGATATTCTTGTCGATGCCTACTGGGTGCAACGCTTTTGACTCTGGCGTCCTACAGGTTGAACTCCAAGATATGCTTGGTGTCCCAATCAATCTGCTCATACCGGGAGACTTGCCGGAAAAACCTGCGAGAAACTAGACAATCCCACAGTTGCTGAGCATGGTGGTTTAGATGAACTCCCCCATGATTCTTCTCACCGACGATGGCACTCCACTCAATGCGAAGCTTGAGCTCCATGAGCTTGGTATTACCTTTCAAAGCCGTAGCGGCACTGATCGAAACCGTGATTATCGGGTAGCTCTTGAGTTGCTATTGTCCCGTCTAGATACCGGAAAAATTGCTTACGAAATTTATCTTGATAGCCGGCCGGTACAAGGAGTTGAACTTGCGAAGCGCCGGCTTTCCTTTAATCGACAGGCGCCAATCTCGGTACGTTTCGATGAACTTGTGCGCGCTATGAATACAGGCAGTCACAGCCATGGTGCTTGGCGCAAGTTGCTGATTGCAACGCCTGGCACAAGTCCGGCGGCACTGCTGAGTGCCATTGGCGCAGCTAAAAGTATCCGCAAGTTTGTTCGATTACCTGCCAGAGAATTGCGGAAAGTTACAGAATTTCATATAGATAACGCTGTCCGGAGGCTCCTTGCAGGGGGCGAGGCTCCTAACTTCGCACCGTCCCGCGACTATGATGCCTTAACCGACGATGGAATTCCCCTTGCACCTAAAAAAATATTCGGTTTGGCTCTAGAGGAGGCGCTTGGGATAGAGGTCTATCCAGCTCACTTTAGCGCCGGTTGGGGGGAGATTTGTTTTGAGCTACTTGAGAACGCCGGCCTTTGGATCGTGCCCAAAAGTGGCGCTGCCGCTCGCCCTCGACCTCACCCCTCGCAGATTCAACAAGAGTTGAACGGCTTCACCCCAACCGACGAGGAACGAAGCTGGATTGAGGGAAATCCCAAAATTGTAACTCACTTAAAACGTGAGCGGCAGCCCGGCCTATCGAAACAGAAACTATCGGAGTTTATCGCAGAACACGGGCGAATTTTTTGCGAGGAATGCAGGCTCGATCCGGTTGAGCGTTATGGCGCTGAAGCCGGTGCGGCCTGTATCGAGGTTCATCACCACAGAACCCATATTGCGAAGATGCAACCTGGTCACAAGTCGAAAACGAGCGACTTGAAATGCCTCTGTGCCAATTGTCACCGCGTTCTGCATCGCAAGCTCGCGCTTGGATTATCGCCCTTCTTATGACCCGCCCCCTCCTGCTTGAAAATTCGCCTCTTTAGATAGAATCAGACTGCAGAACGAATCAATGAGGTGAATAATTATGGCCCGCGGAAGTGAAAAACCTGCCGTTTTCCGCGTTTTGTTTGATCGCCGATACAATTGGAAAACCGGATCTTTCACCGCTCATACAGTGACCAACGACGAAATTCAGGAGGTAATCCTGCAGCTTCGCGCGGATGAAGGGATTTCGCTGGCAGCAACCAATCCGGCAAACTTTCTGAAAGATTTCCTCAGGAGCAAAAATCGGAACGCTCATTGGCCGCAGGAAATCGCTGAGGTCGGTTACACAGCACGCCAGTCTTACAGTGAAGGGAGAGTGTTCGACTTTGTGCCGTTTTCTCCCGGCCAAACAATCCCATTTCCCGATGAGTTTGTTTTGCCGCCTGACGTTGTCGTACATCGGATTGAAACGATATCTCTCCCTTCCGCTGCACGAGCACTCGGCCGAGCGGACGAGCCATGGCTAACTCAAGTCTGCGTTCATCAGCGCGTTCTGGAAACTCACTTCGCCCTATTTTCTAATATAACGGTCGTGGATTTCCTTCATCTACAGAACAGCATCAAGGGCGTTCCTGAAATCGACGCGCTATTTCTGATGACATTCAAGACTGGGGCGACCCTACAAAAGGCGCTTGTAACATTCGAGGCAAATCGGGACGAGCCTATTCTGCCCGATCAGATCAAGTCACAAGTTGCGCTAATGTCTCATCGCACCAGCATAGAAGCTGGACTTAGCGATATCGATTTCATCGTTCCAGTTGCCGCCAAAACTGAGCGCATTGGGCCGCAAAGAGTGATAGCAGTTTTTGAGATGCAGGGCATACCAGTTGCCGATGGCGTTGCTGCCTACCAAGCGGAGGCGGCGCACGCCTTACCTTTGTCGATTACGCAAACTATAGCGTACCGACTGGAACCCGAACTCTACGGCATCTCCGGAGCGTGATTTGGTAGACACCAGAACACCCGCACAGCGCCGCCACATTATGCAATCTGTAGGTCAGAAAGACACTGGCCCGGAACTCGCGGTCCGACGTGCATTGCATCGGCTGGGATACAGGTTCCGACTACATGCAAAAAAACTTCCGGGTCGCCCTGATATAGTCTTCCCATCTCGCCATAAGGTTGTATTTATACACGGATGCTTTTGGCACGGGCATAACTGCTCAAAGGGAAAACTACCGAAATCTCGAAATGAGTATTGGATACCCAAGATCGAAGCCAACAAAGCTAGAGACGAACGAACCATAAACGCGCTAAGAGAAGCAGGATGGGAATCGCTTGTCGTCTGGCAATGTCAGGTTGCAGATCTTGATAGCGCGGTTGCAAGCATAAGGCACTTCTTGGGGCCGCCGGGAACTGCCCCCGAGGCCGCAGAAAAGTTTGCGGAGTAGGATTATGATCAGACCTATTGGCATCGACCTGTTTGCGGGTGCAGGCGGTCTAAGCCTCGGCTTCGAGCAAGCTGGTTTCGATATTGTAGCAGCGGTTGAGATCGACCCCGTCCATTGTGCCGTCCACAAGTTCAATTTTCCAAACTGCGCCGTGCTTCCTCGCAGCGTCACAGGCTTATCGGGGGAGGAAATCAGGGAAGCGGCCGGCTTAAGCGCTGATGCGACGGTAGATGTCGTCTTTGGTGGACCTCCATGCCAGGGCTTCTCCATGATCGGTCAGCGGTCTTTGGACGATCCACGAAACAGGTTGGTTTACGACTTCGTCCGGATTGTTACCGAGCTAGATGCCAACTACTTCGTGTTTGAGAATGTGAAGGGTTTGACAGTTGGCAGACAACGCAAATTTCTGGAGGAAGTCGTCGAGGCTTTTCAGAAGGCCGGCTACGATGTCCGTCTACCGTGGAAAGTTTTCAATGCATCGGAATACGGCGTTCCGCAGCAACGCGAGCGACTTATTTTGATCGGATGTAAACGTGGGCTGGCCCTGCCAGAGTTCCCACCGGCAATTACCCGCGCCGCGAACGGCACATCGGATCGCCTTCCAGCTGGGCCGAGCGTTGAGGATGCCATTGGGGATTTGCCGGACGCCGATCAGTTCGATGAGTTGGCTAACGGCGATAAAGCGAAGACAGTTAAATACGGAGAGCCTAGCCTGTATGCTGCTGAGCTCCGCTGCCTCACCAATTACGCGTGGCATTTCGGCTATCGAAGAAATTGGGATCCCGCGACTTTAACCTCTTCTTGGAGGACAGAGCATACGGAGATTTCTCGCCGCCGTTTCGCGGAAACTCCATCGGGAGAGAGCGAGCCTATAAGCCGATTTTTCAAGCTCGACGCGAACGGTGTATCGAATACACTTCGTGCGGGCACGGATGGAGCACGAGGTGCATTCACCAGCCCTAGACCGATCCACTACCGATATTCGCGCTGCATCACAGTACGGGAGATGGCTCGCCTTCACGGATTCCCAGACTGGTTCAGGTTGCATTCCACAAAATGGCACGGTGCGAGGCAGATAGGCAACTCAGTTCCTCCCCCGCTAGCTCGCGCTGTTGCAAGCAGCCTAATTGCTGCGATGGGCAAAGAAGCAACTCGGCCGGATGAAACCATCGAGTTGGGCGATGAAGCCTTGCTTTATGCAACGGTCAGCGAGGCCGCCGATCTTCTTGGGGTGGTGGCTCCGAAGACGAAGCGAGATCGGAATTCTAATATCCGGAAGAGGAAGCAGCATGAGACGGAAGCTGCGAGACTGGCAGCGCTAGAGGCACTTAGCGATGGCTAGGAGCCCTCGGGGGAACATATATCAAGAAATTATCGGCCGGATTTTCTCAGAGCGCTATAGCGATGGGGTGACTGAATTCGAGTTCGAGCGAGCAGATATTGAGCGTGCAGCAACGGACATGGAGGTGTCGCTCCCCAAAAACTTAGGGGATGTGATTTATGCCCTCCGCTATCGGAAAAGCTTTCCCGAAGCGATTGTTGCTACCCAACCGCCCGGAATGGAATGGATCATCGAAGGAGCTGGACGGGCGAGGTACAAGTTCGTCTTAGTTCCTTTAAACCGAATTCTACCGAGGGAGGAGCTTGTTACCATCGGGGTTCCGGATGGCACGCCTGAGATGATCAGAGCGTATGCTTTGGATGATGAGCAAGCTCTACTCGCGATTGTCCGCTACAATCGTCTTATCGATATTTTCCTAGGCCTTACCACCTATTCGCTGCAAAATCATTTGCGCACTACCGTGAGAGGCATAGGGCAGATTGAAATCGACGAGCTATATGTCGGCATAGACAAATACGGTTGTCACTACGCCATACCAGTCCAGGCAAAAGGCGGCACGGACCAAATTTCAGTCGTGCAGACAAAACAAGATCTCGCTTGGTGCGCACAGCAATATCCTGGCATGAGGGCTAGAGCTGTATCCGCACAATTTATCGGAACCGAGAAAATCGCACTATTCGAACTCACCGTGGAGGAGAACACGGTGAAGGTGGTCGAGGAACGACATTTCAAGCTTGTACCCGCGGCAGAGCTTGATCAAGCTGCCATTCGATCCTATCGATAGCAAAGCAAGAATCTAGCGCATTCATAGTGCAGCTGAATTGCAGAACACGAAAAAACAATAGCTTATAATCGTTGTCTTCCAATTCCGATGACGCGGATTTGCCGTGCTAAAATTTTCTGTACTGAGCTAATTTCCCCGCGACTGCCGAAGAGCGCAAGGTAGCGCAGTTCTAGTCCAGTTTCGAGCGCGTATCATATAAAACAATAGCTTAGAACCATGGATAACCAATTCCGATTCCAAAGGTCACAGGTTCGAATCCTGTCGGGTGCGCCATTTCAGAACAAATTGCAGCAGAAAACTCCTATGGTACGCCTCCGGCGTGGGCCGCCTTTTCAGTTTGATGTGAATGTGGCCGATTGTCCTTATGGACGTGAATAAGGAC